>JBDHHM010000317.1:0-4924 GCA_039589355.1 Gemmatimonadota bacterium
ACCGGCGGCCACAAGGCGCGGGCGGCGGAGATCCTCGGCGTCTCGCGGCCACGCCTCAACCGGCTGATCGAGAAGTACCAGCTGGAGTAAGGGTCGGGCACGGCGATGGGCCCTCGCTTCATGTCGCGCCGTGCCGGGCTGACATCTGTGAGGGGCCACCGCGCTCCAAATGTCCGCTCGCGGCCCATCGCCGCGCCCTCCCTCTCGGGTCTGCGGTCCGCGCCGGCCTCCTGACCGGCAAGCAGCGAGCGGCGGCGGTACTGGCGTGCGGGCCCGCCGCTCCCCAAACTGTCCTCCGACGCCAAGATCGTCACAATCCCAACAACGATTAGGAGACGAAGGATGCGACGCGTTATACCGATCTTCGTCCTGCTCTGCGCGACCAGGACACGCGGCTCGTCGTGCCGTACGAGCGGTTCGTGCTCCCCAACGGGCTGAACGTGATCCTGCACGAGGACCACACGACGCCTACCGTGAGCGTGAACGTCTACTATCACGTGGGCTCCGGGCGCGAAAAGCCGGGACGCACAGGGTTCGCCCATCTGTTCGAGCACATCATGTTCGAGGGTTCGGGGCACGTGCCCGAGGGCGCCTTCGACAACTGGCTCGAGGCGGCGGGTGGCAACAACAACGGGTCGACGAGCCCGGACCGCACCAACTACTGGGAGGACATCCCCAGCAACGCGCTGGAGCTTGCGCTCTTCCTCGAGTCGGACCGCATGCGCTCCCTGCTCGACGCCATGTCGCCGGAGAAAGTTGACGGGCAGCGCGGAGTGGTACAGAACGAGGCCGGTGATCGGCTCGATGGCAGACTTGTCGGCGGCCAGCTTCGAGGACGTGGTCGAGTTCTACTCGACCTACTATAGTCCGAGCAACGCCAGCCTCTCCATCGCCGGTGACATCGACATCGCTGAAGCGAAGGCGCTGGTGGAGAAGTGGTTCGCCGATGTCCCCGCGGGGCCGCCGGTAGCGCCGGCCGACGCGATCGTCGCTTTCCTGACGGAAGAGAAGCGGCTGGTCCACGAGGACCGCGTATCGCTGCCGCGCCTCTATATGTCGTGGCACTCGCCGGCGTACTACACGCCCGGCGACCCCGAGCTCGACGTGCTGGGCGACGTCCTCGCTGGCGGCAAGACGTCGCGGCTCTACCAGCGGCTCGTCTACGAGCTGCAGATCGCCCAGAACGTCTTCGCCTACCAGGGCTCGGGCGAGCTGGGCTCGACCTTCTCGATCGTCGCGACCGCGCGTGCCGGGCACGACCTGGACGAGCTGGAACTGGTGATCCAGGAGGAGATCGACCGGATTAGGACTGAAGCGCCGAGCGCGCGCGAGGTGCAGCGGGTGCTCAACCAGATCGAGGCCAGCCGGCTGGATGGGCTGGAGCGGATCGGAGGCTTCGGCGGTAAGGCCGACCGGCTGAACGCGTTCTACATCTACACGGGAAATCCCGATTACTTCAACGAGGAACTGGCGCGCTACATGGCGCTCGACCCCAGCGACATCCAGGCGGCGGCGCAGACGTGGTTACGGGACAACGGGCGCGTGGTGTTGAGCGTGGTACCGCAGGGCCAGACGGAGCTTGCCTCCGAGGGGACCCGGCCGAAGACCGATTGAGCCGCCAAAGAGAGCGATAAAGGAGAGACGACGTCATGCGAAGCAAGGACAGTATACACAGGACGTTCGCGGCGGCGGTCGGTTGTGCGCTGGTCCTGACGATCGCGGCCTCGACCGAGGCGCAGGTGCCGGATCGCAGTGCGCCGCCGGAGCTGGGGCCACCACCGGCGCTGGTGCTGCCGGCGATCCAGCGGGCCGAGCTGTCGAACGGTGCCCGGGTGATCATGCTGGAGAAGCACAACGTGCCGATCGTGCAGGTGAACCTGGTAGTGGGAACGGGCTACGCGTTCGACCCGCAGGACATGATCGGCCTGGCCAACATGGCGGCTGACATGATGGACGAGGGCGCCGGCGGCCGTGACGCGCTGCAGTTGGCCGACGAGATCGAATTTCTGGGGGCGAGGCTGTCAGTGCGGGCCGGCGGCCACCAGACCACGGTGTCGTTGCACGCGCCGCTCAGCCGGCTGGACCCGGCGCTGGAGCTGATGGCCGACGTGGCGCTCGAGCCCGATTTCCCGGCGGAAGAGCTGGAGCGGAAACGACTCGACCGGCTGAACCAGATGCTGCAGGCGCGCGACGAGCCGCGCGCCATCGCATCGGTGATCTTCGACCGGACGCTGTTCCCCGATCACCCGTACGGTCACCCGGCCATCGGGTACCCGGACGCGGTCAGGGCGATGATGGCCGGTGATCTGGAGGGCTGGCACGAGACGTACTTCCGGCCCAACAACGCCTTCTTCGTCGTTGTGGGCGACGTGACGATGGACGAGGTGATGCCGAAGCTGGAGGCGCTGTTCGGCGACTGGCAGCGCGGGCGCATCCCGTCGATCGACTGGCCGGAGGCGGAGCAGGTGACGAGCCGTAATGTCTATCTGGTGGACAAGCCGGGCGCGGCGCAGTCGGAGATCCGCATCGGCCGCATCGGCGTCCCGCGGTTGACCGACGACTACTACGCGCTCGTCGTGATGAACACGATCCTCGGGGGCTCCTTCACCTCGCGGCTCAATCAGAACCTGCGCGAGGAGCACGGCTACACCTACGGCGCCCGCTCGTACTTCGACTTCGCACAGCTGGCGGGCCCCTTCCAGGCCAGCTCCGCCGTGCAGACGGACGTGACCGACGCGGCGCTGACCGAGTTCATGAAGGAGCTGAACGGGATACTGGAGCCGGTGCCCGACGAGGAGCTCGCCCGGGCGAAGAACTTCGTGGCGCTCCGTTTCCCCAGTCGCTTCCAGACGGTGTCGGGCATCGCGGGGCAGCTGACTCAGCTCGAGCTGTACGACCTGCCGGACGGCTACTTCAACGAGTACGTGGAGCGCATCCTGGGCATCACGCAGGCTGACGTATCGAGGACGTGCTGGGCCCGGCGCCCGAGATCGGCGGTACGCAGTAGGCAAGAAGAAGAAAGGGATGACGACGGGGCCGCCGGCCGACTCGGGTCGACGGCCCCGTCCGGTTGCATGGCAACCGCGCAGCGGAACGGCGCGTCCAAGAGATGGCCCCAACCGTTCATGCTCGCCGCCCGGCGAGTTCGCGAGGAAAACGAACATGAAAAAGAGCGTAGCGGTTATCGCCTTGGCAGCTTCGGCGCAGCTGGCCGCGGTCCCTGTTTGTGCGCAGGAGGCTCATGTCGCCGCCCGCGCCGGCGACCTGGCGACGCTGGAGGCGCTGCTGTCGCAGGACCCCGACGTGGTGAACGCGGTGGACGAGAACGGCCGGACTCCCCTGCATATGGCGGCGGCCACCGGCCAGGAGGAGGCGGTGAGACTGCTGCTGCAGCGCGGCGCCGACGTCAATGCGGCGGACGCGGCCGGTATGTCCGCGGTCGATTTCGCTTTCTTCGCCGAGCGTGCCTCCGGCACCGCGCGTCTGACCCGGTTGCTCGTGTCGGAAGGCGCCGAGTTCGACGCCAACGCGACCCTTTTTGGCAGAGCCAGGCGGCTGGACCTGGTGATATCGCCCGGTAACATGGAGATGACTCGTTTCCTCGTGGAGCAGGGCGCCGATGTGAACGCGTTGGCTTATGTATACGCGCCGCTCGAGAACGCTGCGGCGCGAGGGCATCTGGAGATCGCCGAGTTTCTGCTGGCCAACGGGGCCGACGTCAACCTGCGAGGGAACGACGGCAACCCGCCGCTGCGCTGGGCCGTCGAGCGTGGGCATGCGGAGGTGGTGAACCTGCTGCTCGAGCACGGCGCCGATGTCGACGTCAGGGAAGAGCGGTACGGAAGGGATCTGCTGCATCTGGCGGCTTTGAACGGTCATCTCGACATCGTCAGGGCGCTGGTGCCGCGAGGCGTCGAGCTGAACGGTCGAGACGACACGGGCCGGACGCCGCTGCACTACGCCGCCAAGTACGGTCACCAGCGCGTGGCGGACTACCTGGTCGAGGGTGGCGCGGTCAGGCCCGGCGACCTGGAGGAGAACTACGGTCGCTCGCCCCATTTGACGCGCAGCATGGCGGCGGGCGAAGCCGTGGCCTGGTATCTGAACCACCGCGGCTGGGCGATCCGAACGCAAAACCACATGCTGGTATTCGACGCCGAGGAGTTCGGGGTCAAGAGGCCGACCCAGCCTTCGCTCGCCAACGGGTTCATCACGCCTGCCGAGATCGGGCATCTGGACGTGATCTCGTTCTACACCACCTTCCACGCATCGCCCGGCGAGCTGGCCTACGTGCACGAGATCGAGGACTCGCTGGCCAGCGTCACCTACGTGCACAACGCGAAAGAGAATTGGCGAGGCTCGGAGCGCGTCGTGGTGACGATCGAGGTCACCCAGGAGATGACGTCACTGGGATACTTGTGTAAGCTGGACGATCTGGTGATCTACTACGCCGGTTTCCGCGCGGAGAATCTGGACCGCTTCAAGCAGGACCTCGAGTTTCTAGCCCAGCACACGGATCGGATCGATATCGCGTTTCTGCCCATAGCGTTCTCTGAACAGGAAGACGAGACGGATTTCCGGTACTTTCTCGAGCGATTCCGGCCGCGGGCCGTGGGCCTGCTCGATCCGAACCGCCGGGAACACCGGTTCGGCGAGGTAGCGGCGGCTATCGCCGAGTGGGGAATCGATGCGGTCGTCTTCGCCGCCGCGAACCCGGGCGACGCGTTCGTCTTGGAACGAGAGTGACGTGTTGATTTCGGCCCCGCGATCGGAAGCGAGGAGCGTGGGGCGGTCAGTTCTTGATCAGCTGGTATAGCCGCACGTACTCGACGTCGAGCTCATCGCGCCAGACCCCGAGGACGAAGTCGCCCCCGATCTGCTGCACGCGCCCGCCCGTCGGTGTCTCTACGGTCCCGAGGAAGCG
>JBDHHM010000318.1:0-2807 GCA_039589355.1 Gemmatimonadota bacterium
TCAGCAGGTACGGATTGCCGAACGAGAGGACAGCAGTGCGGTGCCCGGCCGAAACGAGACCGCCGACGAACACAGCGAACGACTCCGGGACGGCGACCGTTCCCTCACCGGCCGACGGGGACACGTATACTGACACAAGCACCAGATCGGCCGAATCCGCACGCACAGCCAACGAGTCGTAATTCGCGGGGTGCGTGCCGTAGTCCACCCAAACTGCTTCGAGGCTGTCCGCCGCTCCGGCGATAATCCCGTTGAAGGCGCGCCCGGCGACGGGGTCGTTGCGACGCGCGAAGACGACGCTAAGCACGCGACCGACCTCCGATGCGGCGAGCGGCACGATACCTTCGTGATCGCGAGGCAGAGTGATCGACAGTTCGGCGACGCTGTCGGCAAACGCGACGTGCTCCCGCTTGCCCACGACCTCGCTTAACGCTTCCGAGTCGACCAGACGCCCTTTGTGAAGGCCGGCCCGCGCCTTCACCTCGAGCAGCCGGCGCACCGCGGCATCGACCCGCTCTTCTGCCAGTCGACCGTCGCGGACCGCGGCAGACACGGCATCCATCGTTTCGGCCACATCAATCGGCATCAGAATTATGTCGGCGCCCGCCTCCAGAGCCTGAACCGCGGCCTCGGCCGTGCCGTATCGGCTGACGATCGCGCCCATCCTGATGGCGTCGGTGACGATCAAACCCTCGAAGCCGAGCTCGCTTCTCAACAGTCCATCGAGAAAATAGGGAGACAGCGTCGCCGGCGGCCCGTCGGGTCCGAGTATTCTTGGTGCCGCGATGTGCGCAGTCATGATCGCATCGACCCCAACCCCTACGGCCCGCTCGAACGGTACAAGCTCCAGCGTATCGAGTCGCTCCCGGGTCGCATCGGTCCGCGGCAGATCGATGTGTGAATCGACGTGCGTGTCACCGTGGCCCGGATAATGTTTGGCAGTCGTCATCAGGCCGGCCGCGCGAGCGCCGCGAATGAAGGCGGTGCCCAACCGAGCCACCAGCTCCGGGTCCTCACCGAAGGCGCGCGTGTTGATTATCGGATTCTCGGGGTTGCTGTTCACGTCCAGCACGGGCCCGAAGTTCAGGTGCACCCCCACGGCTCGCGCCTCCGCTCCCGTTATCCTGCCCAGCTCGTAGGTGTAGCGCTCGTCGCCGATGGCGCCGAACGCCATCGCCGGCGGGAACATCGTGCCGCCGCCCAGCGAGAGCAGATAAGGGAGTGCATAGATGCCGCCCAGCCTCGTACCCGGGCCGTACTCGAAATCGGACGCGACGAGCAGCGGCACAGGCGCTAGCCGCTGCAACGCGTTCAGCTTCGCAACGAATTCGTGTGGGGTCCCCACCGAGATCACCAGACCGCCGATCCCATCGTCGACGACCAGACCGGTCAGCTCTTCGAACTCGGGGCTGCTTGTCGCAACGTAATTGCCCAGCGTCCAGACGACGATCAGTTGGCCGACTTTCTCGCGCAGCGTCAGCACAGCCAGCGTTTCCTCGACCCAACCCCGGGCGTCGGCGTCCAGCGGGGCGCCGGCGCCGGGCACGGAGGGCCCCAATGGACCGACAGCAGGCCTGGGACCGCAGGTCGCGATCGCCATCAACAGGGCGAGGCAGCCGGTGACCGGGATCCACTTTGTCATAGTGCGTACGTCGGGCATAGGGCGTTGACGTGGTCCCCTTCTCGGGGAACGTTTACTCTACGGACCTCGCGGCAAATAGACTGCCCGACGCTGAACCGTGCAACCTGACTTGCAGATGCTTAGACAACGAGTGCGCCTGGTCGCGATTGTACTGCTGGGCCTGGCGGGATGTACGCGGTCTGGAACGGAGAGTCGCAGGGTGCGCCCCGGTAACGAAGTCCTGATGGCCGACTCGAGCCATCTCGTCGCCGGGCGGCGCGTTGGCCTGATAACGAACCACACCGGCCTCACGCGCAATCAGACGCATGCGGTCGATCACTTGCGTAGCCAGGACGTGGAGATCGTCGCGCTGTTCGCGCCGGAGCATGGGATCCGTGGCACCGTCGCGGAACCGGCGAGCGGCGGTACCGGCGATCAGGCCGCCTGGGTCGAGAGCGGAGTAGACGAGATCACCGGCCTGCCGGTGCGCTCGCTCTACGGCGAGGCCCTCAAGCCGACGCCGGAGATGCTATCGGATATCGAGGTGCTTCTCTTCGACATCCAGGACATAGGCGCTCGCTACTACACCTATGTCTCGACCATGGCGCTGGCCATGCAGGCCGCGGCCGAGAACGGCATACCGTTCGTCGTCCTCGATCGTCCTAATCCGATCAGCGGCGATCTGGTCCAGGGCAACGTGCTGGAGCCCGAGCATTCGTCATTCGTCGGGCTCTACCCGGTCCCCATGCGTCACGGCATGACGGCGGCTCTACCCGGTCCCCATGCGTCACGGCATGACGGCCGGCGAGCTGGCCAGAATGTTCAACGATCACTTCGACGTCGGGGTTGAACTGCACGTCGTTCCGACCGCAGGATGGGAGCGGGACGCCTGGTTCGACCAGACCGGCCTTCCCTGGGTGAACCCATCGCCGAACATGCCATCGCTGGAGAGCGCTACGCACTACCCGGGCACATGTCTATTCGAGTCCAGCAGATCGGCGCGCCGTGGCTGGACGGCGCGGTGCTGGCCGAACGCCTGAACGCCTACGAGCTGGCCGGAGTACGCTTCGAGGCTGTCAACTTCACCCCGGAGGGGCCACACGACCGCAAGTACGACGGCGAGCTCGTGAATGGCGTCCGACTCATCGCTACCGATCGGAATGTGTACGATCCGACGCTGGCCGGT
>JBDHHM010000319.1:0-4021 GCA_039589355.1 Gemmatimonadota bacterium
AGATGGAACGCATCGATCCCGCAATGGCTGAACTCGCCGTCGCGATAGAAGTCGTACGGGGTCCAGACCGCGGCGATGGGACCGCTCACCAATGTTGTGGGCTCCCACATGCGCTCGAGGTACTCCGGGCCCGGGGCCCCAAGGCTGCGGATTGATTCCTCGGTCTGCCGCCAGGCCAGCCTGACCGAGTCGTCCTCGGGAAAGACGACGAGGTTCTGCAGTTGCGGCAGTACGAGGGCGCGAAACGATGCGCTGTCGCGATCGCCGATGGCATCGAGCAGGCGCTGCACGACATCGACGACCTCGTCCTCCGGTGTCTGGGCAAGCGCCGGTGTATGTAGGGCGAGCCCAAGCGCCGCGACCATAACAATTGTGCGTGTGTATCGGGCCATCTCACGGCTCCTTGTTCGCTCGCACCGGTTTACTGCTTCACCCAGCTGACCTTGAAGTCCGCCGTCACCAATTCGACCAGAGCGTAGACCAGCTCGCCGTAGGCGTGCTCCGGGTCGTCGGCATCGAAGACGGGCCTGCCGCCTATAAAGCTCAACTGACCGACGCGCGTGGTCACGCTGGCCGAGCGGTTCCAGAGCGACGCGCCGCTCGCCGTCTCGATCATCTGAACGGTGAGCGTCGCGTCGACGTCGGCGGCGGCACCCACGTTCCTGAGGTCGGGCGAGATTGAGACCGTCGGCCGGATGTCCGAGACCTCCAATTCGCCGATGAATATCGTGGCGACGTTGTGCTCCTCGCCCAGTGCCATGTAGGCGGAACGGTCCAATCGCTCGGCGTCCACCTGCCGCAGCGCTTCCTGCTCGGGCCCCAGCTCGACGATTCGCACCAGGCCCTGGTCGAGCCGGGCCTCTTCCATGAACCGCGTCGTCGCCAGCTCTCCCAACTTGCCTTCGTTGGACGAGGCGAACTCGATTGCTGGAGGTCGATCCTCGGCGGGACCATGACTTTCGTACCACCGCAACCCGAAGCGGCGACGATCGTCAACGTTGCGCACGGTATCAACAGTCGTCTCATCTTGCGGCTCCTCTTCACGACCAAGAGATGACTGACAGGGAGAGGAACAGGAGGGGAAGAAAAGATAGGCGAGGTAGCTGGCCAGCAGCGCCACAGCGGTCAGGCTCACCGCGACCATGGCGTAAGTGAGCGGGTCCAGCGCGCTCACCCCGAACAGGAGGCCCGTCATTAGTCGGGTCAGCCCGTAGGCGGCGGCGAGCCCGAGTGCCACGCCGATGACGGCCAGGCCGAGGCCCTGCCTGAGGACCATGCCGGTCACCGTCGACGATCCGGCGCCCAGGGCTATGCGCACGCCTATCTCCCGAGTCCGCTGGCTGACCACGTACGAGATCACGCCGTAGACCCCGACGGTGGCGAGCAGCAATGCGACGGCGGCGGCGATGCCCAGCATCAGCAGCGTGAACGAAGTACGGGCCATGTGGCCGCGCAGAATCTCGTCCAGGGTTTGGACGCTGGTGAGCGGCCGGTCGGGCAGGATCGACCAGACGACCTGTTTGATCTCGCCTAGGAATGCGGCGGTCCCGACCCGCGGGCTGCGAATCGCGAACAACATGGTCCGTTGCACGAAGGGGGCGTCCCCGCGAGTCTCCGCCCAGTAATCGTCCAGCAACATGGGCCAGTAGATGACGGCCACGGGATCCTGCGTGACGCCATCGTCCCGTACATCGCCGACGACGCCGATGATCTCCCGCCAGCTGCCCGGTGTCATCCCCGTGCCGATCCGCCTGCCGATGGCATCGGCAGGGTCGCTCCAGTATTCGCGGGCGAAGTTCTCCGTGACCAGGAGTACCCGGGCTCGGTTGCGGATGTCCGCCCAGGCGAGCGCGCGGCCGGCGACGATGGGGTTACCCATCGTCTCGAAGTATCCGGCGCCGATCCACTTGAAGCGGCGGATCGGCGGCAGCTGACCTTCGGGGAGCGGGAAATCCTCGACAAAGATGGGATCGTAGGCGCCCCTGCCATCCATGGTAACCGAGCTCGAGGACCCGACCGAGGTCACGCCCGGGGCCTCCGCGAGTCGGCGAGTGATGAGCTCGTATGTCTGCACGACCTCGTCGGGGCTCTCCGCCGAAGCGCTGGGAACCGAGACGGCCAGAATGAGAATCTCCTCGGGGTTCCGGAAACCCGGGTTCGCCCGGCGGATCGCTTGAAAGCTCCGGATCATGAGGCCCGACCCCACCAGCAGCACCAGCGCCAGAGTGATCTGTCCGACGACCAGCGCGTTTCGAGTCCGGCCCCGTTCGCGGCCGGCGCCGGACCCGCGTCCTCCCTCCTTGAGGGCGCTGACCAGGTCCACGTGCCCCCAGCGGCGGACTGGGAAAAGCCCGAAGAATACCCCGGAGAATATCGAGATGCCCAGAGTGAAGAGGAGAACGACCGGATCGAGGGCGACCTCATCGAGGCGCGGCAGATCTGCCGGCGCGATGGCAACCAGCAGCCGCAGCCCCCCGTGGGCCAGGCCCAGACCGATGGCGCCGCCTAACAGGCCCAGCAGGACGCTCTCCACCAGATACTGCCCTGTGACCTGGCGCCGCTTCGCTCCCATGGCGGTGCGCACGGCCAGCTCCCGCTCGCGCGACTCGGCACGCACCAGGAACAGGTTGGCCACGTTGGCGCAGGCGATGAGCAGGATGATCCCCACCGTCCCCAGCAGCACCCAGAGCACGTCACCCACGTCGCCCACGATGGTTTCTTTCAATGGCCGCAGAAGCGGCGCGGCCTGCGACTCCTCAAGGAACTCCAGCGTCAGGCCGCCGGGGAACTTCTCTACCGCCAGCGGCAGCAGGCGGGCGAGGTCGGCCGTGGCCGCCTCGATCGTCACGCCTTCTCTCAGTCGGGCGACGCTCCAGTATACGAAGTTGCTCACCGTGAGGGTGGCGCGATCGAAACGGTAAGGGAGATACACCGCCGGATCGTGTAACGGGAATCGGAAGCCCTGGGGTAGCACACCGACGATCTCCCGGACCCGTCCGTTGATGTTCATCGTACGGCCGATGATACCCGGATCCCCGCCGAACTGACTCTGCCAGTAACCGTAGCTCAGGATGACTGTGTAGGGGGTGCCCGGCGTAGTGTTCTCGACGCTGAAGGGCCGACCCAGCAACGGACGGACGCCGAGCGTCGGGAGTGTCCCGGCCGTCGTGAATATGGCCGAGATACGCACCGGTTCCTCGAGTCCGAGCACCGTGACGCCGGAACTTCTGTACAGCCCGATCGACTCGATGAACCGAGCGTCGTCCTCGTAGGTGAAGTGGACCGCCGGGGACTGCGGCAGCATCTCCTCGCCGGTGCCCGGTGCCGACGCGTACACCGCCACCAGCCGCTCCGGCTCAGCGAAGGGCAGGGGATCGAGCAGGATCCCCTTCACCAGGCTGAAGATCGCCGTGTTCGCCCCGATGCCGATCGCAGGCGGCGAACGGCGAGCCGCAGGTCGCGTAGCAGGTCGGCGATCGGAACCCAGGGTCCGCCCCTCTTCCGGATCGCGATCTCCGAGTCTTCCACGCGTCGCTCGATCCGCGGCGCGCCAGCGAATCGCTTCGAGCCGAGGATGTCGATGGCCAGCTCGCTCCAGTCCGTGACCAGCTCCCGGGCCTCGGCGTCGGCCTCCTCCTCACCGGCGCCCCGGGCCCGCGCCTCCCGGTAGCGGTCCTCCAGCTGGATGGCGATCTCTTCGATGACCTCGGCTTCGAGATTCCCCTCGATGTCGGGGAGCGGCAGATGCTCCCGGACGTATCGCTTCCAATCACGCATGGCTCGGCTCCGCCACCAGGTTCACCGCCCGGGTGAACTCCTTCCACGTCTTACGCTGTGCCGCCAGTGCCTCCACACCTCTCTTGGTCAGCCGGTAGAACCGCCGACGCCGCTCGCCCGCCTTCTCCACCCACCGCCCCGCGATCCAACCCCGGCCCTCCATCCGGCAAAGGATCGGGTAGAGCGAGGAGATCCGAAACTTCAAGCGGCCGCCCGACCGCTCCTCGATCAACTTGCCGATCTC
>JBDHHM010000320.1:0-2369 GCA_039589355.1 Gemmatimonadota bacterium
TGAAGTTCGCTTCATCCAAACGTACACGGGCACCCCGGCCAACAGAAGCAGGAAACCCCAGTACACCGTATCACGACCCAGGCCGGCGATCGCCCACAGCGAGAAGAGAAACGCCAGCGCCGGGACGAGAAGCCAGGGGAAGCGCCGATGACCGGCGTGATCCGGTACGAGGAAGGCGCCGGCCGTGCACATGACGTACGGGAACAGGGTGGTCAACGTCGAAAGCAGGATGATGAACGTGAACGCTCCGACGAGACCGCGGGTGTAGTTCATCGAGAGCAAGACGGTGGCGAGAACGCCGGAAACAACGATCCCGAACACGGGCGTACCGTTATTGGAGAGCCGACCGAAGTTGGCGGGGAACAATCCGTCCTTCGCTGCGGCGAACGGGACCTGTCCCGACAACAGTATCCACCCGTTCAGCGCACCGAAGCAGGCTATCGCCGCGCCCGCCGCCACCGCGTACGATGCCCAGCCGCCCCACATCGCGCTCGCCGCGTCGGCGAACGGCGCCGTCGAACCCGAAAGGACGGCCGGCGCCAGGACACCCATCACGCCTATCGTGCTCAATACATAAACGACGCCGGCGCTCAGGCTGCCGATCATCGTCGCCCGCGGGATCGTGCGGCCCGGGTCGCGTACGTCGTCCGCCGGAATGGTCGCCGACTCCAGCCCGAGAAACGCCCATATCGTGAGAGCCGCGGTCGCCGTCAGTGCCGAGAAGGTCGGCTGGCCGCTCACGTTGAACGGCCTCAAGTTGCCCGCATCGAAGTAGAGAAGCCCCAGCGTACCGACCGCGATGAGCGGTAGCAGCTTCAGCACCGTTGTCGTGACCTGGACGATACCGGCTTCCCTGACTCCTCTCGCGTTCACCCAACTGAGCAGCCAGATAGCGCCGCCCGCCGTGGCCGCAGCCACCGCCGGGTCTTCAGAGATGGCAGGCACGAAGACGCCGAGATAGCCGACGAAGGCGGTGGCGATCGCCGCGTTCCCGCACCAGATCGATATCCAGTAGCCCCAGCCGACCAGGAACCCCGCGAAGTCGCCAAAGCCGCGCCGCGTGTAGGCGTAAGGGCCACCCACCCGTGGCATGATTCGGCCCCAGCGGGCGAACACCAGGGCCAGGAGCACGGCACCCGCCGTCGAGAAGGCCCAGCCGAGGAGGCTGATGCCGCCGAACAGGGCCAGCGAAGCCGGAAGCAGGAAGACCCCCGAGCCGATCATGTTGCCGACTACGAGGGCCGAGCTACGCCACAGCCCCAGCACCGGCGTCGAAGTCTCCCGTTCCTTCGAGGCCAAAAGCAACTCCGATGTGTTGAGCTCCACCGTCACCCGACCTCCACGACCGGCCTCAAATTAGCGCCGCGGAGCGCCTTACGCAGGCCCGCCGTCGGTTTGCCATCGACCAGCGCCGCGCTTAGACTGCTTGCTGGCTCACGTCACACGAAGCGGGCAAGAGGAGGACCTGCGGTGGCTCCCCTAGATATCGAGCGTCGATTCCTTGGGCTCAAGTGTATGGTGGGTAATACACCCCTACTCGCCATCGATTTCACTTACCGCGGCGGCCCGTGCACGATCTACGCCAAGGCCGAGAACCTCAACATGACCGGCAGCATCAAGGACCGGATGGCGCTCCACATCCTGCAGCAGGCCCACGCCAAGGGCGACCTCGAGCCTGGCGACCTCATCGTGGAAGCGACGAGCGGCAACACGGGCATCGCGATCTCCGCGATCGGACGCGCCATCGGCCACCCCGTTACAATCTTCATGCCCGACTGGTTGAGTATGGAACGCATCAATCTGATTAAGAGCCTGGGCGCGAAGGTCGTTCTGGTCAGCCACGAAGAGGGAGGCTTTCTCGGCAGCATCAGCCGGGCGGAGGAACTGGCCGATGAGACGAAGCGGGCGTTCCTACCCCGTCAGTTCTCCAACGAAGACAACAGCGCCGCCCACGAAGGGACCACCGGACCCGAGATCTGGTGGCAGTTCCGGTTCCGCGACATGACCCCCGATGCGTTCGTGGCGGGCGTCGGGACAGGCGGCACGATTATGGGGGTGGGTCACTTCTTCAGGGCCCAGGACCCCGACATCAAGATTTACCCGCTCGAACCGTCCAACTCGCCGACGCTGTCGACCGGCTGCAAGGTCGGCAAGCACCGCGTCCAGGGGATCTCCGATGAGTTCATCCCGCCCATCGTCGACCTCGATTTCCTCGACGACGTCGTAAGCATCGACGATGGCGACGCGATCATAATGGCCCAAAAACTGGCGAGCGAGCTCGGTATCGGGGTGGGCATCTCCTCTGGAGCCAACTTCCTTGGCGCCCTCAAAGTCTTGAACGACCTTGGCGGCGAAGGAGTCGTCGCCAC
>JBDHHM010000321.1:0-2358 GCA_039589355.1 Gemmatimonadota bacterium
CCCCGAATCTAGAGCCCCAGAATATTGACCGCGTACCAGCCAACCATGGCGTCGCCCCAGACGAGGACAACGGCCGCGCCCACAGCCAGGAAGACCCCAAAGGGGACCAGCTTGCCGGTCTTGAGGCCGATGGGTCCGAAGATCACGGCACCGACGAGTGAGCCGACGAAGATCGTAAGCAGAGCGTAGAGCGGCCCGAGGAACGCACCCACCATCGCCATCATCTTTATGTCGCCGCCGCCGAGCGCCGGCTTCTTGAACGCCCACTCTCCCACCACCGCAACACCGTACATGAGGGCGAAGGAAAGAGCCGCGCCGATGAAGGACATGAGCGGTGACGGGCTACCGGGCGCGAAAGACAGGGCGAGCCCTAGCACCAGGCCGCCGAGGCTGAACTCGTCTGGGATGATGTACTCGCGAGCGTCGGTGACGGCGATCCCGAGCAGCAGGGTGCAGAAGATGGCCGCCGACAGCGCCTGCCATGTAAGCCCGAAGTACAGACAGGCCCCCACCCAGATCGCGCCCGTCGTCAGCTCGACCAGCGGATACTGGACCGAAATCGCAGCCTTGCAGGTGAGACATCGTCCGCGCAAGGCCAACCAGCTGAGGAGGGGGACGTTTTCGTACCAGGTGATCTGGCGCCCGCACGACATGCAGCGAGAGCGCGGCATGAAAACCGACTCGCCCTTGGGCAACCGCACGATGCAGACGTTGAGGAACGAGCCGAAAGAGAGCCCGATGAGCGCGGCGTAGGCCAGTATGAACGGCTCAGACATTCAGCGCCTTCGCGTTGAGTGGACGTAGGTTCAGGTTGCCGATCCGGCGAGCAGCCGGTCGAGGAGGAGCGCGCCGGCGATCGCCACGTTGAGTGAATCCATACCGCCGGGCAACGGCACGGCGACCAGCCGGTCACCCTCGCGCCGCACCTCCTCCGACAGACCGGAGGGTTCGTTCCCCAGAACCAGGGCGAAGCGGTTCGGGTGATCTCCGATCCGTCCCACCGGGTCCCCGGCCGAGTCGGCGCAAAAAATGGCAAACTCGCGGTCGCGCAGCCAGGCCAAGACCTCGGGCCAGCCCTCCTGCGAGACCGGAAGCCGGAAAAGCGAGCCCGCCGAAGCGCGCACCGCCTTCGCGTTCCAGGGGTCGACCGTCCCCGGCAGCGCTACGACCCAGGCCACCCCCAGTGCCTGTGCGGCGCGCAGCAGCGTGCCCAGGTTGCCCGGATCCGCCACCCGATCGAAGACGAGCAGGGCGGCACGCGAGGGCGGCTCGAATCCCGCCAGGCGGCGAAGTGGCCGGCGCGCGACGGCGAGCACCCCCTGAGGCGTATCCGTGTCGGCCAGCTCCTTCAGCTCGGAGTCCGAGATCTCCGCCCGGTTCCAACCTCTTTGTTCCACGGCCCCCAGCAGATGGCGACCGCGCGGCGTCTCGGAGAGCGCCGGTGCGGTGACCGCGAGCTCGACCTCCCAGCCGCAGGACAACAGCTCCTCGACCAGCCGCACCCCTTCCACGAGAAAGGCGAGCTCTTGGTCTCGTCGCTTGCGCGACTTCAACTTCCGGATCAGCTTCGCTTGGCTTCGAGAGATCATGGTACCCGGTCTTCCGCGCCCGCGCGGGCGTGCACCGACAAAGTGGTTCAGCGAGGGATCAGACGGAAGGGAGCCCTATGACATCGCGCCACGTAGCACTCACCATCGCCGGCAGCGACAGCGGCGGTGGCGCCGGCATCCAGGCCGACCTCAAGACGTTCCAGGCGTTCGGCGTCTTCGGCACCACGGCCATCACAGCGATCACGGCACAGAACACGCTCGGTGTCAGGGCGATCCAAAAGATCGACCCCGAGGTGGTGGCGGATCAGATTCGCGCCGTGGCCGACGACCTCAAACCTGCGGCGGCCAAGACCGGGATGCTCGCGGACGCGCCGATTATCGAAGCCGTTGCCGGGGCGATCCGGGAAACAGGACTCGGGCACCTGGTCGTCGATCCCGTGATGGTGGCGAAGAGCGGTGACCGCCTGCTCGAGGAGGACGCGGTCAGCGCTCTGGCGACACAGCTGCTGCCCCTATCAGAGGTCCTCACCCCCAACCTCCCGGAGGCAGCAATACTCGCCGGACGCCCCGTGGAGACGCCGGCCGATATGCGGGCGGCGGCAGAGATTCTGGCCGAGCGAGGAGCGCAGTCGGTGCTCGTCAAGGGCGGGCACCTGTCGGGCGACGTGCTCATCGATCTCTTCTTCGACGGCGCAGACTGGCACGAATGGCAGGAGGCACGACTGGAGACACGGCACACCCACGGTACCGGCTGCACGCTCTCCGCAGCTATCTGCGCCGGTCTCGCCCTCGGCTTGTCCCGGGTCGA
>JBDHHM010000322.1:0-2352 GCA_039589355.1 Gemmatimonadota bacterium
CGCACCCACGGACCCACCTCACCGTAGATGTTGAGTCGCTGACCCGATACCGCGGCGTAGAACTCGGTCAGCGTACCGTCCTCGGCGGGACCGTCGAACAGGATACGGCTCAGGTCGTCCGAGCCGTGGACCGGATCCGGCGAATCGGAGAACAACGCCGGGATCCCCACGAAGGGCAGATCGCCGGCGACCGGTTGATTCGCCGCGATAGCGCGCTCCGCACGCAGGACCCAGCCGCTGGATTGCCGCAGAGCCTGGGCTCTCTGTCTCAGTCGTTCCACGTACTGAGGCGACAACTCACGACCCGGTATCTGCGCGGGGACAATGTCCTGCGCGCCGGCGTAACTCGGGGCAAACACTGCGAGGCCGATGACCAGCGCGATCAAACGATCTTTCGTCATCATGATCACACCTCCGGTCACCAGGTATAGCCGACGGCGTACAGAGATACGTCATCGCGCAATTGGTTGGACGGGTCGGCCACCTCGATCACCTGCAGCTCCGGCGGCGACTGCCTATCAGCGACGCTCATCGTGAAGCGAAGCTCGCCCGATCCGTCCATGAGGACGACGATCCGGCTCGTTCCGTCGACCGAATTATAGTAGACGTCACAATCATCGCAGTCGACGCCGGCGATCCCCGCATCGCTCGTCTCGAACACCGCCGCCCCTTCGGGGCCGTTGGGAGAGATGAGGTGGACTACCAGATCGCCCGCGCCGGGCGGGGGCTCGGACGGCCCCTCGTCACTGCAGGCCAGGAAGGCCAGCGCAGCGGCTGCGACCATCAGCCCCGCAGCTCCTAACGGCGCCACGACCTCAGTGCCTCTTCTTTTCGAACCAAGTAAGGCGTTCATTGCACCACCTGTGTTGTGGGCCAGTGTTGGCTGTAATAGTAAGATCCGGCCGGGAGCGCTGCCAGCGGACGAGTCGCTTCGCGCCTGCCGTTACACTCGCCGAAGTCGGGGCTATGACCATACTACGAGGTGCCCGTAGCCCCGGTTTCTCCAGCGCGCCACGGCAACCTTTCGGGGGTCGAGCGTGTCTCTCATCTTGTAGGCTCGACAGCGAAACGAATCGCCGAAGCGTTAGACCACGTTGGAGGAGCGCCATGGTCGGACCATCCCGTCTCGCAGCGCTGTTGGCCCTCGCCCTGCTGATGGCCGCGCCGCTCGCGGCCCAGGACGAGACCACAGTGCCGTCCGAACTCTCCGACGCGGAGAAGCTCTACGGCCTGGCCCTATTGTGGCAGGAAGCCAACTACAACTTCGCATTCTTCGATCAGGTACCGGACCTCGACTGGGACGACACCTACCAGGAGTTCATCCCGCAGGTGCTCGCCAGCGAGTCGACGTACGACTACTACCGCGTGCTCAGGCGGTTCCTCGCGCTGCTCGAGGACGGACACACTGGCGTCTCCTATCCGGAGGGGCTCGGCAATCGGGAATCGTATCCGTGGATTCTGGTCAGGAACATTGAAGACCGGGCGCTGGTCGTAAACGTGGGGCGCGGGCTCGAAGCCGAGGTCCCAGTCAACTCGGTCGTCGAGATGGTCGATGGCGTGCCGGCATCGGACTACGCCGCGGCGCACCAGCTCCCCTATGTTTTCTCGAGCACACCACACCACCGCTGGGACGAGACGCTACGCTGGGTGCTCCGTGGCCCTGCCGATGAATCGATTCGCATCACGTACGTGACACCGAGCGGCGAGCGTCGCGAACGCGAGATCGAGCGCGATCGCCGAACTCGCGAAGACGAGTGGCTTCTGCCGACTTCATCCACCCGAGACCGCTTCGAGCTGCGCTGGCTGGATGACAAGATCGCCTACGTGGCACTCAACACCTTCAACGACACGGCGGTCGTGAGCGACTTCGAGGCGGCGCTGCCCGAGCTCTACCGCGCGCAGGCGCTGGTGATCGACGTGCGGCGGAACGGCGGCGGAAACAGCAACAACGGCTACCGCATCGCCGCATACCTGACCGACGATACGCTGAAGACCTCCCGCTGGCGTGCACGTCAGAACATCGCCGCCTACAAGGCATGGGGTCGACAGGACTACGTGGAGATGAACGCCTGGTTCGACGGCGGCACGCACAGCGACGTGCCACCGGCCGCGGGGCAGCGGCTCATCGTGCCCACCGTCGTGCTGCAGGAGCACGCGACGTTCTCGGCGGCGGAGGATTTTTTGGTCGCCATCGACGCAATACCGCACATCACCACCGCCGGCCGGCCCAGCGGCGGCAGCACGGGTCAGCCGCTCATGTTCGAGCTGCCGGGCGGCGGCCAGGCATACATCTGCAGCAAGCGAGACACCTACCCGGACGGTCGCGATTTCGTCGGGATCGGGGTCCAGCCC
>JBDHHM010000323.1:0-2351 GCA_039589355.1 Gemmatimonadota bacterium
CAGGCCGGCGTCCCGGGCGACCAGCGGGCACACGACACGATAGTTACCGTCCATGTGCGCCCTGGCTGAGTAGCCGAGGCCCCGGATGAGCTTCGCCAGCTGAATCGCGATGGTTCCCGTGGCCAGGTACTGCTCGTACGACTCCATCGCGATGGAGGCTCTCGGCGCAGCGGCAACCATCTCCCTAGACATCTCGACCGTGAACGCGATCGCGTAGTCGTGATCCAGCTCGACCGGCCGGCCGTACTGATCGCCGCGCCCGACCGTGCTGTACATGTGGTAGTCCCTCAGCTCCGTTACCCCGACCGACACGGCTCCCAGCTTGAGCGCCCAGCCCTTTATGAACTCCGTGATCTCCGCCGGGTCGGTAACGTTACGCTCGGTCGCCACCTCTCCATCCACCAGCGGCCTCAGGTACTCGACCGTCGCCTCCGTCGCGCCCGCGGCTGCGTACGCGTACGGGTCGTACATCATCGACCCTTTCGCCAGAAGGCCAGGCAGCGCTCTGAACGCGTCGTCCGCCGCCCGCTTCTCGGGATGCGCCGCGTAGTACTCCTCGAACCGCGCCGTCCCCGGCTCCAGCACGTTCCTCGAGAACATGATGTCCCGCTCGTCGATCCTGCCCGGCGGCGTGTCGTCTTCAGTGATGCGTTTCACCCCCAAGGGGACGACCAGCACAACCGCGGCGACGCCGGTCAACAGGAGGAGCGTTGCGCTAACCGCCGCTTTCCCCTCCAGGTCGGAGAGCCCGAGCAGCAGGTAGGGAGCCGACAGAACGATAGCCAGGAAAGACGAAACGAAGACGGCGCGCGGCTCCTTCTCACGCGCCGAGACTAGCGCCGTATAGGCCAGGGCGAGGAAGAGCCCAGAACCGACGGCAACGGCGAGAGGATCGAGAACGGCGACGGTCGAGCCCGGCATCTCAACAGCTATGCAGCGGCTGGTAGAGCTCGATGCGGTTACCGTCCAGATCGCGGATCCAGGCGAAGCGGCCGTAATCGTATTCCTCGCGCTTTATCGGCCTCACGCCCCTTGCTGCCAGGTGCTCCAGGACCGCGTCGATGTCACGCACCCTGAGGTTCACCATGAACGGTTGGTCGCCGTACATGTCATCCGGCTCGGTGGTCCCACCACCATGCCGTGGTAGCTGCACCTTCGCTTGCATGATGGCGAACGTGGTGTCGAGCTTCCGCGAGTGGTCCTCCGGGTCGAGCCCCCAGAACATCGTATAGAGAGCCTCGCCGGAACCCTCGAACTCCATCCCGAGGTGGTCGCGGTACCAGTCGGCCAAGCGCTGCGGATCGTTCGAGAAGATGAACGCGCCGCCGATTCCATCGATCATGCTCACCTCCGTGCGCCTTACTCTTCCCAGCTCTCAATGAAGCGCCGCTCGCCGGTCTCGTGCTCATCGACCAGCGCTTGGAAGATGGCCCGCAACTGCTCGATCGGGAGCGTTCCTATTAACATCCTGTTGTTCACGATCATGGTCGGCGTCGACCTGATGCCATGCGAGAATTCCTCGTGCGTCTTCTCGTACTCGCGCCCCGTCTGAATCATGCGGTCGACGAGCGCGATGGTCGCCGAGTCGGTGAGCGCCGCCTCCACATCGAAACGCCTTGCCAGCTCGCCCCGCCATTCGGCCTGGTGCCGCGCCAGCTCGAAGTTCTCGAAGATCTCGTCGTGGATCGGCACGAACTTACCCGGATCGTGCGCCGCCATGTACGACGCGTCGCAGGAGCCGGGGTGCAGGTCCTTCTCGACCACGTCGTTGCACCTGGCCTCGAGCGGGAAGAGCTGGAACGCGATGTTCATCTTTCCTTCGAACTCGGCCTTCAACTCCTTCAGGTGCCTGTACAGTATCAGGCAGTCGGAGCACAGAAGGTCACCGTACTCCACGATCCGGATCGGTGCATCCTCGAAGTTCTCAGTCGACTTCACCGTCCAGAACGGCGAGATGAAGCTCGGCCACTCCACCATCTCCAGGTTGTAGAATTCCTTCACGGCCCGCGCCGCCACACCGCCCGACTGCGCCAGCCGCCTCGCATCGGTGTAGTACGTGAAACCGTAAGCTCCGAACATCCCCAGCACTGCGAACGTCGCCAGTAGCTTGACCGACGGTTGGAACCAGCCGGCTGCGAATCCCCCCTCCCCGTCGACGCCGTACTTCCAGAACAGGAAGAAGCTGATCAGGGAGAACACGAAAAAACCGCTGCACAGCAGGCACAGGCTGCCCAGGAGGAAGACGGAATAGATGAGGAGGATGACAACGCCGACCGCGTTGAACAGCGAGATCGTCTTGTTCGTTCTCTCGAAGCTGGTCGAGGGTAGGACCGCGCCCAGCGCGACCAGCG
>JBDHHM010000324.1:0-2342 GCA_039589355.1 Gemmatimonadota bacterium
ATCCGTCCGCCTCTCACGGTCCTCGATGATCTGGTCCATGTACGGCGAGCGGCGTGGCGGAAGAGGGGCCAGTTGCACGAGGTGCGAAACTCGTTCGGGATACTTGAAAGCGTACACGAATAGCTCCATCCCCATGCTCGACCAGCCGACAAGCGCGACCTTCTCCGCCCCGACGCCCTCACGCACCGCCTCCAGATCGCGCAACTGGTTCTCGAGCGATACCGCCGACGTTCCGACGGCATCCGAGCGGCCGCGACCACGGGGATCGTACACTACGACGCGCCGGCCACGCGCCAGCGGATCGAAGCGATCCGCATGGTAGGTCGCCAGCGGCACGATGAGCGTCTGTTCTCCCTCACCGACCGTCCGGCAGTAGAGCTTGACCCCATCTCCGGTCACAACGAATGTCTCTTGCACGGAATATCCGCCTTGCTGTTAGCCTTTCTTCACCACAACGCTGACGACCCCCAGCGTCGCCACCGAGAGTATTGCGTTCCCGTAGTAGATCCCCGCAAGCCCCCCGACCTGCAGCATCAGCCCGGCGACCACCGGTCCCAGCGTCTGACCCAGGCGCAGCGTCATCGCGTTCACCGACATGAAGGCCGCCCGGTACTCGGCGGGTGCCAGCCCCGTCAGCATCGATAAGATGCTGGGAATACTGATGCCGTTCGTGGCACCGAACAACACCGCGGGCAGAAGCAGCAGTCCCACGCTCGGCGCCAGCGGTATCGCGATCATCGCGACAGCGTAGAACGCGAACCCGAGCCTCACCAGGTTGCGCTCCGAGAATCTGCGCGCCAGCCGGCCGAGCCGCCACGAGGTCACCGCCGTAGCAAGCGACGTCGCCGAGAACACGAGCCCGATGAGCAACGGCGATGCGTCAAACGAACGCACCAACAGGAACGGCAGATACGTGAGATAGGCGCCGTAAAGGACGACGAAGGTGACTAGGCTCGCCAGAAATAGGCCCAGTGCCTGCGGGTTCCGCACGCTGATCAGCGTGTTACGCAGGTACGTGCTCAGCTTCTCGTCCATCGACGGCTCCGGATTCTTTAGCCGCCACAGCACCAGCAGCGCGACCGGAAGCGCGAGGACCGGGAGGAAGAACGGGTAGAACCAGCCGATCAGGGCCAACGCACCGCCGATCACCGGATACAGCGCCGTGCCCACGCTGAGCACGCTGGCGTTGTACCCCATGACCGTGGCGCGCCTCCAGCCCGAATAGAGGTCACCTACGATCGTTATGTTGAGCGCTCCCAGCGCCGCCGCGCCCATCCCCTGAAGCAGGCGAAGCCAGAGTAGCGTCTCGAAATCCCGGGCGAAGCCGCATGCGGTTCCGGCCACCGCAAACAAGAACAGCGAGGGGACCAGGACACGCTTCCGCCCTAGCCGATCGCCGAGCACGCCGAGCACCGGCGTGAGCGTAGCGCCCGGCAGCGTGAAGACGGCGACCAGCATGCCGACGGCACCGGGGCTTAGGCCGAGCTCCTCGGCGATTTGAGGGAACGCCGGCGTGATGCTCGATACGCCGAGCACCGCCATCAGCGTGACCCCGAATATGACGTGAAGGTTAGGATCTCGGAGGAGAAGCGCCTCGCTCTGGCTGGACGCCGTCGTGTCCTCGGGCATGCGGAAGATTAGCGATCGCCGGGGCGCGGCGCGAGGGTGAGGTCGGCGTGGGGGTGGGGTCGCCGGCGGGCGGTCTCGCTACGGATACACCACCTTCGCTCGTACCGCCCGCGCGGCTCCCTGACCGAGCGACGCGAAAGGGAGGGCACGGCGGGGACCCTCGAGCGGACATTTGGAGCGCGGCGGCGGCGCAGCCGCCGTGCCCGCAATCGAGCCGCGCGACATGAAGCGAGGGGTTCCCCGCCGTGCCCTCCCGGCGACCGCTCGCCTCAGGCGATCGTGACCCCGGCGTACGCGACGACGCTCGAGTTGTCGCCCGTCACCCATCCGCTGTGACGATAGTCCACGACCTGGGCGCCCGTCGCCCCCAGTTGCCGCGCCGCCTCCACTACCGTTGCCGCCGGCGCGCGCCCGCACATCGTTATGCGCTCGCGCTCGCACGCGGTCAGCAGCTCCTCGGCGTCGAGACGCTCGACGGCGGACAGTGCGATCCTGTCCTTCTCCGCCGCGCGATCCGCCGGCTCGAAGTGCGTCATGTCCGACGACGCGACGAGCAGTACTTCCTCCGGCCATTCCGCGATCAGCCCCGCCAGCGCATCCGCGAGCACTCTGGTGCGCTCCCAGTCGTCGAAGGCGATGACGATCGGCACGATGGCCGATTCGGGTGCCAGCGTCGCCAGGAACGGCAACTCGATCTCGACGGCGTGCTCGTC
>JBDHHM010000325.1:0-4616 GCA_039589355.1 Gemmatimonadota bacterium
AGCATCTGGTACGGCTGCGTCGTCAGGGGTGACATCGAGCCCATTACCATCGGCGAACAGACCAACATCCAGGACAATACCGTGGTCCACATCGATCCGCGGTTGCCCACCCTCATCGGCGCCAGGGTCGGTGTCGGCCACCGCTGCCTCATCCACGGCTGCGTCATCGAGGACGAGTGCCTCATAGGTATGGGCGCGACCGTGCTCAGCGGAGCCGTCATCGAGACGGGCTCGGTCATCGCCGCCGGCGCACTGATCACCGAGGGCACCAAAGTGCCCGCCGGCTCACTCGTCATGGGTGTGCCCGCCGAAGTCGTGCGCCCCGTGGATGACGAACTGCGATCCAGGATCGATCTCACCTGGCGCGACTACCTCCAGCTGGCAAAGGCTCACAAGGCCGGCCGCTTCCCGCCCGCTCAGGCGCATAAGTAGTTGTCAACAAAGAGGCTAGAGCGGGGGGAGGGTCGGTCGGGCCCGCCGGGCGGTGAGGCACAAAAACCTTGACAATATGCGAGATAGCCCTATATTTGGGGTCGCCGGTTGAACGCGGTACCACATATTGTGTGCAGCACCCGTACCGGGCCATGAGCGGCCTCCTCCCCCGCCACCAGCCAGGAGGCCGGAACGGAATCAGGTTCAAACCACAGATAGAGCAAATCCGGGAGAAGTTGGCGCGTCGGGCGCGCTCAGGCCTTTTATTCCTAAAGAATTCGCAGACAATTGCAGACACAGGGACAGAGAGGGACGGAGAGGCATCGTTCGATGACGGCTACGGTCGCTACGCAGGGTAGGGAAGTCGAGCTGCCGGTGACGCCGCCGGCGGACCTGCCCGATCCGGATCTGAGCGAGAACGCCATCACGGTGCTGGAACGCCGCTACCTGGTGAAGGACGACGAGCTGCGTCCGGTAGAGACGGCGAGGGAGCTGTTCTGGCGAGTGGCGCGGGCGATCGCGGCGATCGATTTTCGGTACGGAGCGAGCGGAGCGGAGGCACTGCAGTCAGCGGAGCGGTTCTATCACATCATGGCCAACGGGCAGTTCGAGCCGAACTCGCCGACGTTGATGAACGCGGGTCGCCCGCTAGGCCAGCTATCGGCGTGTTTCGTGTTGCCGGTGGAGGATTCCCTGGGGGGGATCTATACGACGCTGCGGAACATGGCGCTGATTCATCAGTCCGGGGGCGGCACCGGGTTCGGGTTTTCGCGGCTCCGGCCCAGCGGGGATGTGGTGAGGTCGACGATGGGACGCGGCGCGGGGCCAACATGGGGATCCTACGGGTAGACCACCCGGACATTCTGAACTTCATCGCTTGCAAGAGCGACAACAACCGGGTCACGAACTTCAACATATCGGTGGCCGTGACCGACGAGTTCATGCGCGCGGTGCAGGCGGATGATGAGTACGACCTGATCAGCCCGCGTAACAGGGAAGTAGTGGCTCGACTGCGGGCCCGGGATGTGTTCGACAGGATCGTCGAGGGCGCCTGGGCCAACGGCGAGCCGGGAGTTTTCTTCGTTGACCAGGCGAACTACTACAACCCGGTTCCGCATCTGGGCTCCTACGAGGCGACGAACCCGTGCGGCGAACAGCCGCTACTGCCGTTCGACGTGTGCAACTTGGGATCGATCAACCTGGGTGCATTCGTCAAGGAAGGGATTGTTGATTGGGATGGGCTGCGCCAGGCGGTCCACACGTCGACGCATTTCCTCGACAACGTGATCGATGCGAACCGATACCCGCTTCCGGAGATCACCGACCTGGCGCAGCGAATAAGGCGGATCGGCCTCGGTGTGATGGGCTGGGCCGACATGCTGGTACGGCTCGAGATCCCCTACGGCTCAGACGAGTCGTTGGAGCTGGCCGAGCGAGCGATGCAGTTCGTGGACGAGGAAGCGAAGGTCAAGTCGGAGCAGTTGGCTGCGGTACGCGGTGTCTTTCCCGAGTGGGAGCGTTCGATCTGGGGGCCGGACGCGACCTGTGCGCGGGGCGTGAGCGGCAACCGCGTGCGATCGGAGCGCCGGCTGCGCAACTGCAATCTGACGACCGTCGCCCCGACGGGGACGATCTCGATCATCGCGGGCAGCTCGGGCGGCATCGAGCCGATGTTCGCGGTGGCGTTCATGCGGAATCAGGCGGGCACGCTGATGCCCGATGTCAATGACGATTTTGTGGCCCTCGCACGTCGGCAGGGGTGGTACTCGGATCAACTTATGGAGCGGATCGCGTGCGAGGGCCACATTCATTTCGCTGAAGTTCCGGAGCCGGTACAACGGGTGTTCGTGACTGCACACGACGTGTCTCCGGAGCAACACGTTCGGATGCAGGCGGCGTTCCAGGGATACGTGGACAGCGCCATCTCGAAGACCTGCAACTTCCCGGCCGACGCGAGCCCGGGCTACGTCCGCGCGATCTACGAGTTGGCCTACGAGCTCGGCTGCAAGGGCGTGACCGTCTATCGCGACGGCTCTCGGGAAGGCCAGGTGCTGTCCACGGGCAAGACGGCAGAGGCAGTCGTGAAGTCGTTCGACAGTGTTAGCGGTATGGGCTCGGTCTCAGAGGTTGGGCGGAAGGGCGAAGACGTGGCAGGGGATGCTGGAGTCGCCTCTGAGGCCGAGCTCGCTAGTATGGAGCTCGCAGCCGAGAACCGGGAGCTCAGGGACGAGCTGGAGGTGCTGGCGAAGGAGAACGAGCGGCTGAAGCGTGAGCTATCGGCGAAGCAGGGTGAGCTCATGGGCAAGCCGTTCGTGCGCGAGCGGCCCGATACACTGCGTGGAATAACACGCAAGATGCTGTCGCCGCTCGGCACGCTCTACGTCACCATCAACGAAGACGCGAAGGACCGACCGTTCGAGGTCTTCACCACGCTGGGCAAGGCCGGCGGCGCCGCGATGGCCGACGCCGAGGCGATCAGCCGGCTCATCTCGCTGGCGCTGCGCAGCGGCGTCCCGCTCAGCACGATCTCCAAACAGCTGCGCGGCATTTCCTGCGACCGGGCGGTAGGGTTCGGTGCCAAGAAGATCCTTTCGGTGCCGGACGCCGTTGCCCTGGCCATCGAGGAGTACCTGGCCGAGAAGGAAGGCGAGCAGCAGGTGCTGCCGCTCACAGACCCGCAGACCGGCTCGAAGGGGAACGGCGGTACCCAGAGCGCCGAGCCTCCGAACATCAGCAGGGCGCTGTTCGATGACCCGACCAAGCACTTCGGCCGGGACATCAAGGCGTTCATCGAGACCTGTCCCGACTGCGGCTTTTCACTCCAGTTCGCCGAGGGGTGCATGAAGTGCACCGCCTGCGGCTACTCGGAGTGCGGCTAACGGATAGCAGTCCCCCACCGTTGTCCGGCCAATAAGGGCGCCCGACACGGGGCGCCCTTCCCCTTTATGGGAGTTCGGGATTCGGGGATTCGGGGATTCCCATTCCCAACTCCCCAACTCCCCAACTCCCCGAATCCCTGAATCCCGGAATCCCGAACGCCCGAACGCCCGAACGCCCGAACGCCCGAACGCCCGAACGCCCGAACGCCCGAATCCCAAGCCTGAAACCTCTTACCCTCTCAGATTGTTCATCCTTTGGAAGGTCGCTTTCAGCGGGCCACGGACCGGACGGCGCTAACAAGCGAGGTCGAGCCACATGGCGCAGGCATTCGAAGAGTTGGTCGGGTCTCACCTGGACGATCTGTACTCGGCCGCCCTCTGTTTCACGCTCGACGAGGGCCGGGCCGAGGAGTTGGTCCAGGAGGTGTCGATCCGCGCCTTCCACGAGTACCCGCACAGGCAACGTGGCGCTGATTTTCGCCATCTGATGTTGGAGACCCTGGTGTCGACCTATTTGCAGAGACAGCGGCGCCAGGGGCGCGACCCGCTGGCGCCGGACGGCGAATTGTACGACGAGACGGTGCGAAGGACGGAGCAGATGCCGATCGAGCCCTTTCCAGAGGTCGGCTCGCCGGGCTACCGGCTGCTGCTCGATTGGTTCGCCCGCGTCTGGACGCAGCTGGACGACGGTGACCGGTTGGTCCTCTGGCTGGCCGACGTGGAGCGACTGAGGCACCGGCGAGTTGCCGAGATGACCGGTCTCGGCCTGGAAGAAGTGCGGGCGCGACACTACCGAGCCCGACGCAATCTGAGTAGGGGTGCGGCCCGCGAGCTGGGTCGCCGGGCAAGCGGAGGTGTGAAGGCCTGATGGTGGACTGCCGTGAAACTCGCAGGATACTCTGGCCCGCCGATGGCCTGCGTGTCGGTGACGCCGAGGTCGAGGCGGCGCTCGCACACGCCGAGGAGTGTGTGGATTGCTCCGGGTTCCTCAAGGAGGACGTGCGCGTGGCGCAGCTCATCCGCGACAGCGTGCCACGAGTGCGGGCGCCGCGCGAGCTGAGGGAGCGGCTCTACACGGCGCTGGCGCGTGAGCGAGCCGGGTCGCCCGCTTCCAGCAAGGTTAAGCGTCGCCTGCGCCGACAGTGGACTGTCGCCGCCATTCTGGTGACGGGCCTCGCCATCGGCTTGGCGGGTACCTGGCTGGTCGGCGGCAGCCGCGGCGCACCGGTGGCGTCTGCATTTGCAGAAGATTACCTGCGACGCGTTGTCGAGCAGGACGAACTGCGGACCGCGGATCGGCAGCGA
>JBDHHM010000326.1:0-2324 GCA_039589355.1 Gemmatimonadota bacterium
GTGCTCGCCGGGTCGGTGGATCGTCTGGGCGGCGACTACCTGTTGACCGCCCGGGTCATCGAGCCCGGCAGCGGCCGCGAGCTCATCGCCGCAGATGCCGCCGCGGGCTCCGATCGGCTGCTCGAGGGAATAGAGGACTTGTCGCGCGAGGTGCGGAAGCGGCTGGGCGAGGGGCGTGCCGAGCTGAGGCAGAGCTTGCCGCTCCCGCAGGTCACCACCCGCTCGTTGGAGGCGCTGAAGATGTACGGTCTGGCGGTGGCGGCTAATCGGGAGCGGGACTACGAGGGGGCGCTGGAGCTGGCCGAGGAGGCCATTCGTCTGGACTCGACATTCGCGGCGGCCTACCGGACGGCGGCGGTGGCCAGCAATAACCTGGGGCGCTGGTCGGCGCGGGCGCCTTACGCGACGCGGGCCTACGACTTGCGCGACCGGCTGACCGACCGAGAGCGTTTGCTGGTGGAGGCGGCCTACCACTCGTATGTCGAGGGGAACGCGCGGGAGGCCGTGGACAAGTACGAGCTGCTCCTCGCCCAGTATCCGGACGACTACACGGCGACGAACAACCTGGCCGTCGAGGCAGGCGCGTGGCTGGGCGAGCCGGAGCGCGCCTACCCTGCCGCGCTCAAGGCCGTTGAGCTCGAACCGTACTCGGCTTTATCAATCGGCAACGCCATCAGGTACGCGCGCCGGGTCGACCGCTGGGACGTCGCGGACAGCCTGGTCAGCCTGGCTGCCGAGCGCGGCTTCGAGGACAATGCCGTCCGCTGGTCACGCTCCCAGGCCCTCGGTCGCGGCGACTGGGAGCGAGCGGAGGCGCTCTGCGACTCGCTGCTCGCCGAGCCCTCGAGCCCCGGGCGGCTGGAGTCCGACCGGCGGAGCTGTGGTTCCATCGATCTCGCTCGCGGCCGCGTCCGCCGGGCGATCGAGCGGCTCTCGGCCAGTGCGGCCCGCGCCATACCTTCCGGGGATCGCGGTCGAGTCGTTAGCTCCCATTATTCCCTGGCATTGGCCGAGGCGATGCGCGGCCGGCCGGAAGCCGCGGGAGACTACCTGGCGGCGATCCTCGACCACTTTCCCGCCGAATCGCTCGGCGATTTGGATCGCCATATCACGCGCACGAGCGCGCGAAGCCTTGCCGCCTTTCTCGGGCAGGTCGAGGTCGCGCAACGTTTCGCCGCCGCCTATCCGCCGTATCCGGACCCCGACCACTGGGTCAGCCGCTACGGCGAGGCGCTGGCGGGCGGAGCCGAGGCACTGGCTAGCGGCGATCCCGAGGGGGCGCTCCGGACCCTCAATGAGCTGCGTGCCATAGAATACCGGCCTGCTCCCTGGCGGCCCTTCCAAGAACTCGCCTTCGGCTTAGCGTTCGCCGAGCTGGGTCAGGTCGACTCGGCGGTCACTTACCTGGAGACGTTCATCAGGCCGGCCGCGATCGCGGGCGGGTCGTTCGCGCGAATTCAGCTTCCCGCGATCGAGCGCCGGCTGGCGGAGCTCGAGGAGTCGCGCGGGGATATCGACGCGGCGATCCGCCACTACCGGCGCTTCCTGGAGCTCTGGTCAGGCGCCGACCCCGAGCTCCAGTACCAGGTCGATGACGCGCGCCGGGCGCTGGCCCGACTGTCCGAGATCGAGAACGACTAGAATTCGTGGATCTGACGCCGGCCGTCTTCACCGCCGGGATCAGCAGCCGCCACGGCGGGCCCCAACAGCGTAACACCACCGCACAGGAGCTTCAGAGATGACTACGCTGAGGCACCGGCGCCGCGTCATCGGAATCGCCGGCCCCATCCTCGCGGCAATCGCTGCGGCGCTTGCCTGTAGGTCCCGCCCAGTGACGCTGGAGCTGGAGTTCCGAGAGGGGACCATGATGGAGGCGGTCCCGTCACCGGACGGCAGCCAGCTGGCGCTGCAGCTCTGGGGTCACATCTGGATTCTCGATGCAGGGGGCGGCGAGGCCCGTCGCCTGACCGATGCCGTGGACCCGCCGGACGAGCACTGGTTCCCCCGCTGGTCACCCGACGGCAATTGGATCGTCTACTCCTCCATGCGGCCGGACGTGGGACTGGTCATCCTTCCGGCGGCAGGCGGTACGGCCCGAGTCCTCACTGAGGGCGAGTTCGACTGGTGGGCCAGCTGGTCTCCCGACGGCGAAACGATCGTGTTCACGCGTGGAGCGAGCGCCCTGTGGACGGTCCCGTCTAGCGGCGGCACTCCTGAGCGCCTCACTCCGGACACGCTTCCGGCAACCGAGCCCGCCTGGTCGCCCGATGGGAGGCGTATCGCCTTCAGCTCGAACGGCCGGCTCCTGACGATCACGCCTGACG
>JBDHHM010000327.1:0-2312 GCA_039589355.1 Gemmatimonadota bacterium
GCCTGGATGACGAAGGCCGAGTCGGGCTCCTGGGCCGAGGCAAGCGGCGTCAGCACAACGAGTGCAAGCGCTCCGAGCAACGTGTCAAACATGACCAAATGATAGGGTGGATACTTGCAGGCTAATCGGCAGGGGTCTCGCAAGATACGGCGGCTAACGAGCGCTGGCTACTCCGTCGCCCGCAGGTCGAACTAGCTTCCTATGCGCACCGGCAGACGTCTGGCGCCCCAATCTCCCGGCGGCCCGTCAAACACGCCGGCACACGGCTCACCGCACTTGCCGCAACAGCCGTCGTCGGTCAGCTGCCAGGCCTCGAGGATGTACCAGTCGCGGGCGACGAGCGTGTGGCCGCACTTGTGGCAGATAGTGCTGCCGCCCTCCAGGTCGTGGACGTTGCCGGTATACGGGTAGCGGACGCCGTTCCTGACGGCGATCTCGCGCGCCCGCGACAGAGTGGCGGGCGGCGTCGGCGGCACGTCGGTCATCTTCCAGTCGGGGTGGAAGGCGGTGAAGTGCATCGGGACGTCGGGCCCGAGATGCTCCACGACCCAGCGTGTCAACTCGTCCAGCTCGGCGTCGGAGTCGTTGTTGCCGGGGATGAGGAGGGTTGTGAGCTCGAACCAGACGTCGGTCTCGTGCTTGAGGTAGACGAGCGTCTCGAGGACGGGCTCCAGGTGACTCTTGGTGAGCTTCCAGTAGAAGTCGTCGGTGAACGCCTTGAGGTCGACGTTGGCGGCGTCCATGTAGCGATAGAACTCGCGGCGCGGCTCATCACACACGTAGCCCGCCGTCACAGCGACGGTCTTGACGCCTCGCTCGCGGCAGGCCTGCGCCACGTCGATGGCGTACTCGTGGAAAATGACGGGATCGTTGTAGGTGAATGCGACGCTCCGGCAGCCGAGCCGCGCCGCCGCCTCGGCCAGCCCCTCGGGCGACGCCGTGTCTGCCAGCCGGTCCATCTCACGCGACTTACTGATGTCCCAGTTCTGGCAGAACTTGCACGCCAGATTGCAGCCGGCGGTCCCGAACGAGAGGATCGGCGTGCCCGGCAGGAAGTGGTTGAGCGGCTTCTTCTCTATGGGATCGACGCAGAAGCCGCTGGAGCGGCCGTAGGTCGTGAGGACGACCTGCTCGTCCTGGCACATGCGGACAAAGCACATGCCGCGCTGCCCTTCCCGCAGCCGGCAAAAGCGCGGACAGAGGTCGCACTGGACCCGCCCGTCCTCGAGCTTGTGCCAGTACTTGGTCGGTACGACCGATTCCACGAACTCGTGCATGCTCCTACTATAGGACCGCCGCTGCCAGACCGACAGCGGTTAGAGCGATTGGAGCATCTCGGCGATGCTGGAGAAGCCGCGCGTGTCGAAACGACCCCACGCCGCCTCGGCCATCGCCCGCAGTTCGCCGCTGCGCCGAAGTGTCTCCAGCGTTCCATCGACATCTAGTGCCGCGCGTCTATCGTCCACTACTCTCGCAACGCCGTTTGCCAGCAGGAACTCGCGGTTGAGCGGGGAGAAGCTGCCTAGAGACGGACCGACGACGAACATCGGCAGGCCGAGACCCAGCGCCCAGTTCGTTCTCTCGTGCGAGGGTGCGACGAGGTAGTCGAACTTCGCGAAATGCTCTTCCGTGAGCTCGTTCAACTCCTGCCGCCCGTCGTAAAGACACAAAGTGGCCCGAGGCTCTTCGCAGAGCGTTTCAGCCAGGCGCGCCGCCAGAGCGCCCCCCCGCCGCGCGAAGACCAGAGCTCGACCTCCGGTGGCAACGACAGATGTCGCGGCGGCGGTCAGCAACTCGACGTGCTGGCGGGGCTCCGCACCCGAGGAGAAGAACGCACCGCAGAGCGAGCCCGGCCCAGCGAGCCGATCGCGTCTGGCGTTGAAGGCGACCTCCGCCTGCTCGACGAGCGCCGGCTCGATACACAGCCCCGAGACGAAGAGACTCTCCGCATCGATACCCGCGGCGACGAACGCGTCCGCCGTACCCGCGGTTGGGACTATGGTGCAGTGCCGGCCTTTGACCCACGACTCTCGTGGCGCCGCGAGCTCGCCGTGCTGGTAGAAGAGGTTCTGCTTGTTCTTCAGAATCGCGGCGAGGATGGGATGGGCCACCACGAGCGGTACTGGATCGTCGACGTAGGTACGCCGCAGCGGGCTGCCCATGACGCCCTGCAGCATTCCGCCACGATTGTAGTCGCCGCTCGCACGCAGGCGGTTGTAGAGCGCCGAGAGCGCGGCGCTGCGACCGCCGCCCTGGTACACGGACTGCGCCAGGCTCCAGGCGGCTCGGGCGGGGCCGGACGTCTCGCTGAA
>JBDHHM010000328.1:0-3807 GCA_039589355.1 Gemmatimonadota bacterium
GTCGAGTAGAAGCTTTTCGAGGTACATAGCTACCTGCCGTGGGTCCGTCACCCGCCGTTGGCGCTTCTTCGAGTAGAGTTCTGGTACAGACACCCCAAAAGCCTCGGCGACTACAGCCTCGATCTGCTCCGCTGTCACCTCCCGCACTGGCCCCAAGCTCCCGCCCAGGACCTCGCGCGCGAGGTCCTGGGAGATTTCACGCATTGTCAGCGAGCTATACGCCAGCAGCTTGATAATCGCGCCCTCGAGCTCCCGCACTGACGAGTGACAGCGCTCGGCGATGAACGTGAGGACCTCGTTAGGAATCGAGAGTCCGTCCTGGGCGGCCTTCGACTGCAGGATCGCGACACGTGTCTCGAAGTCAGGCGCGCGGATGTCGGTCACGAGCCCCCATTCGAAGCTTGCAGGCCCGGGATCTCCTTCGGTGGGCGGTCGCTGGTCAGGACTATCTGGCGCTGGGCATCGTAGAGCGCGTTGAAGGTGTGGAAGAATTCCTCCTGTGTGCCCTCCTTCCCGGCCAGGAAATGCGCGTCGTCGACGAGCAGAACGTCGATGCGGCGATAGCGATTGTGGAACTGCGTCGTCTGGCGCGCCTGGATGGCGGCGATCAGCTCGTTGGTGAACTGCTCGGTCGGCACATAGGCGACACGGCTGCCGGGAAACTTGGCCAGCACGGCGTTCCCGATGCCGTGCATGAGGTGCGTCTTGCCTAGGCCCACGCCACCGTAAATGAACAGGGGGTTGTAGGCGCGGCCCGGAGCGGCGGCCACTGCCTGGCAGGCCGCGGCGGCCAGCTCGTTGTTGCTGCCGACGACGAAAGTCTCGAGGGTGTAGCGCGGGTTCAACGTCCCGATGATCGGCCGAGCCTCGGGAGACTCGGGCCCCGCGGGCTCCGGCAACTCCTCCAGGCCGACTACGGGCATGGGGTGAAAGACCGGCGGTGTGTCTCCCTCGCGGGGCCGGCACTCGAAGGTTACCCTGAATCCCGCTCCGAACAGCCCCTGCGCCAGCGAAGTCAGGAGCTCGCCGAACTTCCCCTCGATCCACTCGACGGCGAAGTCGCTGGGCGCGCCGACGACCAGCTGATCGCTTGATAGGGCCAGCGCTTTCGTCGGGTCGAGCCACGTGCGACAAGTCTGCTCAGGAAGCGTGGCCCTGGCGCTCTCCAGGATTTTCGACCAGGCTTCTTCTGCGGTCAGTTCCATCGACTCCGGGACGCTGGCGGGGTTAGCGCGCTTCACAAGAGAATGATTGCTGGAGTGCGGCCGGTGAGGTAAGCCGCGCGCCATCTTAGATGGGCCGCTCGGCGAAGTCAAGCAAGAGAGAGTGAGAGGAACGCGATGAGGCTGCGCGACGTTCGACTCGGCCCCGGCGCGATCGTGGCGGCGGCCTTCATTGGGCCGGGCACGGTGACCACGGCGACCGTGGCGGGGGCGAACTACGCGTACACCCTTATCTGGGCGCTCGCCTTCTCGGTGCTGGCCGCGCTCGTGCTCCAGGAGATGTCGGTCCGGCTCGGCGTCGTCGGCGGCATGGGCCTGGGCGAGGCGATGAGCTTGATCGGCAACGCCGCCTACGAGACGGGGAACCTGCTGGGCGGGTCTCTCGGGCTCCAGGAGCTGCTGGGCGGCAGCGGTCGGCTGTGGGCTGTGGGCCTGGGTCTTGTCGCTTTCGCCCTCCTGTGGACCGGGCGGTACAAGTGGGTCGAGCGGGCTCTGGTGGGGCTGGTGGCTGTGATGGGTGCGGTGTTCGTGACCACCGCGATAGCGGCGCGGCCCGATCCGCTGGAGCTCGTGCGCGGGCTCGTGCCGGGCGCTCTCGGGGACCGGCGTGCCATGCTCACTGCCTTGGGGCTGGTGGGGACGACCGTCGTCCCGTACAACCTGTTCCTCCACGCGTCGGCAGTGCGGGAGCGTTGGCGCGGCGTAGAGGGCCTGGGGCCCGCCCGTGCGGACACCGTGATCTCGATTTCGCTCGGCGGTATCATCTCGATCGGAGTCCTGGTGACGGCGGCGGCCTTGCCGGCGGCGCTGCGGGTGACCAGCGTGGGAGATATGGCGCAGGCCCTCGAGCCGACCCTCGGTCGTTGGGCCGGCGTCTTCTTCGCGTGTGGCCTGCTGGCGGCGGGCCTGTCCTCGGCGATCACCGCGCCGCTGGCGGCTGCCTACGCGACCTGCGGAGTCCTCGGGTGGGCGGGCGATCTGAGGTCGGCGAGCGCGCGCGGCGTCTGGATCCCGGTGCTGGCGGCGGGAGTCTTCTTCTCGCTACTGGCTCTCAGGCCGATACCGGCCATTATCTTCGCGCAGGCGGCGAACGGCGTGCTGTTGCCGGTGGTAGCGGCCTTCCTGTTGTACCTGGCCAACGACCGCAGCCTGCTTGGGTCCTGGGCGAACGGGCGGGCCTCAAACCTTCTGGGCGCGGCGGCCGTAGTGATAGCGGCGATGCTGGGCATCCGCTCCCTGGCCCTCGCTTTGGGGCTCTGAGAACGGCGGGCGGCTTGATCGGTGGGGTCGTAGCGAATATATTCGGGCTCCCTTTTCTAACCGTGAGAAGTCTTTGGTTGGCAACGATATCTGGGGGGCAACCCCATGAAACCGACATATCGTCCTCGGAATCGCAGGCGTCTGCGCAAGCACGGCTTTCGGGCCCGAATGAGAACGAAAGCGGGCCGGCACGTGGTGAATCGTCGCCGTCGCAAGGGTCGCAAGCGACTGGCGGCGACGATACCGAAGAAATAAAGGGCGCAGGCCGCAGGCGTTTCCGGTTCCCGCGCAACGCGCGGATCCGGAAGAGATCAGAGCTCCGAGATCTCTACCGCAGGGGGAAGCGGAGACGGACGGACCACCTGGACGTGTTCGTCGCCGAGTCCCCCGCTTTGCGTATACGGCTGGCCGTGGTCGTTCCGAAGCACGGCCGCAAGATCGTGGAGCGGAATCGGCTGAAGCGGCGCTTGAGGGAGAGTGCCCGGCTGGAGTTGTTGCCCCGCTGCCTGGATCGAGGGGCGGCGTTGGACGTCTTGGTTCGGGCTCGGCCACCGGCCTACGAGGCCGAGTTCCAGCAGTTGAGAGACGAGATCCGCGAATTAGCGGAAGTGCTATGCTCGCAAAGTTCTTCGTGATGGTGGTCCGAGGCTACCAGATGGTCATATCGCCCTTGCTGCCGCCGGCGTGCAGGTACACGCCCAGCTGCTCCCAGTACGCCATCGACGCGCTGCAGCGCCACGGAGCCCTGAAGGGCACCTGGCTCGCAGCGCGCCGCATCGCTAGGTGCCACCCGTTCCGGGCGGGCGGCCACGACCCGGTGCCCTGAGATGGATACCGAGAAGCGACTGGTTCTGGCGATCGTTCTGATGCTGGCGACCGTGTTCGCGGTGAACTTGCTGTTCCCGCCGGCACAGCCGTCGGAGCCCGAGGTCGGTGCGGACACGGCCGTCGCACAACAGGAAGTGTCGCCACCGACGGTGGAGCAGGTCCCGCAGGCCGAGTTGCCGGACGTGGGCCAGCAGGAGCCAGCGCCGCGGGCGCTGGCGCCGGCGCTCGAGCCGGAGGATGAGGACACCGCCTGGGTGACCGGCCCGCTATACCGGCTGGGCTTTGCTCAGCGAGGCGCGCGTCTGGCGTCGGCCGAGATGTTGAACTTCGAGTCGCTCGCCGATGACACTAGGGGTCAGCCGGTGCAGCTCGTGCCCGCAGGAACGGAGAACTTCTTCTCGCACCAGTGGGTGATCGGGGACGACACACTGGACCTTCGCGGCGTGCACTTTGAATTCCATCCGCGCGAGCTGCGGCTGGCTGAGGGCGGAGCGGC
>JBDHHM010000329.1:0-2309 GCA_039589355.1 Gemmatimonadota bacterium
CGCGGCGGCAAGCGTGTGAGCGCCTATCACCTGCACATCGAAGAGTGGCTGGACGTCATTCGGAACGGCGGCGATACCAGCTGCAACATCGAGCGCGGGTTCGAGGAGGCGATGACCTGCCACATGGCGACCCGCGCGTACCAGCTCGGCCGCAAGGTGGAGTGGGACCCGGTCCGCAGGAGAATTGTCTGAGAGGCAGGTAGCCGGTGGGCCGGTGGACGGTAGACGGTGGGCCGGTAGTCGGTAGTCAGTGATTGGTGCTAGCGTCCGGTCGGAGCTCGAGACTCGTCGTTCGCTAGTTGCCGGTTACTGGCTACTGGCTACCGGTTACTGATTACTGATCACCTATCACTGACTACCGCGCGCGTAATCGGCGATCTGTCACAGCACAAAGGAGCGAACAGTGAGCGCCAAGCTTCGTCTTGGAATAATGATGTTCCTCCAGTACGCCATCTGGGGCGCCTGGGCCCCGGTCCTCTCGGTGTACTTGATCAACGATCTCGGCTTCAGCGGTGTGCAGGCCGGCTTCATCTACGCACTCCTGCCTCTGGCGACGATCATCTCGCCGTTTATCGGCGGTCAGGTCGCCGACCGATACTTCTCATCCGAGAAGGTGATCGCGTTCCTGGCGTTTACAGGCGGTCTCGTGCTGCTCGTCGTGTCGCGCACGACCGACTACACCGTGATGACGGTATTGATGCTCGTCTACTGCCTGATCTACGCACCGACGCTCGCTCTGACGAACTCGATCGCGATGATCAACCTGAAGGACTCGGAAGAAGAGTTCGGGCCGATACGCGTTGGCGGGACGCTGGGCTGGATCGCGGCGGGCTGGCTGCTCACCGGCTGGCGCTGGGCGGCGGGCGGCGCGTCGATTCCCAACCTGCAGGGCGACATGCTGTTCCTCGCCGGGCTCTTCTCGATCATCATGGCAATGCAATCGCTGACGTTGCCACATACGCCTCCTCAGAAGGAAGGTGTGAAGCCGTGGGCGTTTCTCGAGTCGATGAAGATGTTGAAGGTGAAGGAGTTTGCGATCTTCGTCGGGATCACCTTCGTCGTGGCGACGGAGCTCGAGTTCTACTATATCCTGACGGCCCCGTTCCTCGAGTCGGAACAGATCGGTGTGGCGACCGCCAACACGCCGATGGTGATGACGATCGCGCAGGTGGCCGAGATCTTCGTGATGGCTTTCCTGCTCTCGTACTTTCTGAAGAAGTACGGGATGCGTAGAACGCTCGCCATCGGCGTGATCGCCTGGCCGATCCGCTACATCATCTTTGCCATCGGAACGCCGGCATGGCTGGTGATTGTCTCGCTGGCGCTTCACGGCTTCTGCTACGTGTTCTTCTTCGTCGCGGCGTTCATCTATGTGGACAAGGTGGCGCCGCCCGATATCCGGGCCTCGGCGCAGAGCCTCATCGCGATCGTGGCGCTCGGGTTCGGGCGCTTCCTCGGCAGCCTGTTCGCCGGCTGGATAAAGGACGTCTTCACAACCGATGCAGGCACCAACTGGACGAACGTGTTCTTGGTGCCTTGCGCGCTGACGATCCTCTGTGCCGTGGCCTTCCTGCTCTTCTTCCGGGAGGAGGGCGGCGGGGCGCCGTCCGAGGCGACGGCGCAGGCGTAGTCGTACGGGTTCACTGAGGGAACGGAAAGGCGAGATCCAGAATGGCTGGGAAGAGACTCGGTGTTGGACTGATCGGTGGCGGGTTCGTCGGCAAGTTCCACATCCGCTCGTGGGTTGGCGTGCGCGACTCCGACATCCTCGGCGTGACGAGCCGCAAAGACGGGACGGCCGAGGAAGCGGTGGCGCTGGCGAAGAAGCTCGGCGTCGGCGATGCGAAGGTGTTCAACTCGGTGACCGAGATGGTCGCCGACCCGGGAATCGACGCCGTCTGGATCTGCGCGCCGAACTTCACGCGCGTCGAGATCATGGAAGAGATCGTCGATGCCGTCGAGTCGGGCAAAGGCGAGCTGGTGGGTGTGGCCTGCGAGAAGCCGCTGGGCAGGAACGTGGCCGAGGCCCGCAGAATGCTCGAGCTGGTCCAGAAAGTCGGACTGCTGGACGGCTACCTGGAGAACCAGCTCTTTTCGCCGGCCGTGGTTCGGGGGAAGGAGATCCTCTGGACGCGCGGCGCGGCGCTGACCGGGCCGCCCTACCTGGCCCGGGCCGCGGAAGAGCACAGCGGCCCGCACATGCCCTGGTTCTGGGAGGGGTCGCTGCAGGGCGGCGGCGTGCTGAACGACATGATGTGCCATTCGGTCGAGGTCGCCCGCTTCCTGCTCACGCCGCCGGGCGCGCCGCG
>JBDHHM010000330.1:0-4012 GCA_039589355.1 Gemmatimonadota bacterium
GCAGGCTCATCAAGGCGGCCTGCAATTCCATCAGGACGATGGAATCGTGGTAGGCGCCGCGTCGAATATCGACTCTTATCGCTGCCATCATCGGGAATCTGATCTTCAATCAACTGGCAGCCGGTAGTATCCCGAGTTCACAGAAAGAAGGCAAGCAGGTTGCTGCTGGCCAGTTAGTCTTGGTCGAGAATTTCTTCGAGGCCGCTTGCGTTCCTGTGAACTGTATTGTCACGAGGTTTGTCACAACTGTCGGCCAAGCCGGGGGGGAGCAGCTACGAATGACATCGAAACAGCGGGGGTGCAGAGACGAAACCACCCTCTTGTGACGCCTTCTGGCCCTCCCTGTTCAATCGTCCCATCTTAGAAAAGCTCCCAGCAGGAGCGCCACACCGTGCCCGATCAAGCCGAGCAACTCGACCGTCTGAAGACAGCCCTGGCCGACCGCTACCAGATCGAACGCGAGCTGGGTCGCGGCGGGATGGCCACGGTCTACCTCGCCGAGGACCTCAAACACCATCGACCCGTCGCGGTCAAAGTCCTCCGTCCCGAGTTGGCGGCCGCCATCGGCCCTGAGCGGTTTGTCCGCGAGATCCACCTCACCGCAAGCCTCGATCATCCGCACATTCTTCCCCTGCTCGATTCAGGCGAGGCTGACGGCTTTCTCTTCTATGTGATGCCCTATGTGGAGGGCGAGTCGCTGCGCGACCGACTCAACCGGGAGACGCCACTCCCCATCGACGAGGCGATCCAGATCACGCGAGAAGTGGCGGACGCCCTGGACTTCGCGCATCGGCACGACGTCATCCATCGGGATATCAAGCCGGAGAACGTCCTCCTTGGTGCTGGACATGCACGGGTTGCCGACTTCGGCATCGCCAGAGCGATCGGAGCGGCTGGGGCTGAACGACTCACCGAGACCGGGATCGCCGTCGGCACGCCGGCCTACATGAGCCCGGAACAGGCGAGTGGTGACCACCGAATCGATGGCCGCACCGACATCTATGCGCTGGGCTGTGTGCTGTACGAGATGTTGAGCGGGGATGCGCCATACATGGCGTCCACACCCCAGGCGGTGCTGGCGAAGAAGCTGAGCGAGCCGACGCCCCGGATCTCGGTGGTGCGGGAGACCGTCCCGGCGGCTGTGGAAGCGGCGCTGACGAAGGTGCTGGCGAAGACGCCGGTGGATCGGTACACGACGGCCAAGCAGTTCGCCCAGGCCCTGACGATGCCGGGCAACGGGATCGCGCCCGCTCCGAGCGCGCCGACTGCAGCCTACGAGGAGCCTCGGCGTGCGGAAGCCGTGGGAGCGGTCAACCTGCGGTGGTTCGCGAGCCGCCTCGGCCGGCCCCGGTTGGCGGTCCCGGCGGCCCTGGTTGTGCTTGCGTCGGCTTTCTTCGGGGTCCGGTTCGTCCAGCACCGGGCGGAGGTGCGGTGGGCCAGGGAGGTGGCCCTTCCCGAGATCGAGCGGCTCATGGGGGAGAACGACGCGTGGCGGAACCTGGTGCCGCCCTACCGCCTCGCGGAACAGGCCGAGGCCATCCTCGGGAACGATCCCGAGCTGGCAGAGCTGTTTTCCCAGATCGCCCTGGAGATAGACGTACAAACGGACCCCGCCGGCGCCAGTGTCTTTTTGAAGGAGTACGGGGACCCCGACGGGGAGTGGACCTACCTGGGGGTCTCGCCGCTGGAGAAGATCCGCGTGCCCATCGGGATCTTCCGCTGGAGGATCGAGAAGGAGGGGTACGAGACCGTCCTGGCGGCGGCGTCCACCTGGAATGTGAGCACTTCGGGGGACAAGCCTGGTATCCCCGTCCCCTACGATCTCGTGAGGACGCTGGATCAGGAGGGGAGCGTTCCGCCGGGGATGGTGCGGGTGCAGGGCACGGAAACGGCCATCGGGACACGCCGGCGGGTACAGGAACAGGGAGTATTGGAAGCATCCATTTGTGATGGATGGACGGGAGCTGACGTGGGACGAGGCCATGACGGAGTTCGTGGACCCGTCGGACCAGCCCGGTCCCTCTACCTGGCTAGGGGGAGATTATCCGCAGGGCCAGGGCGAGTATCCGGTCACGGGGGTGAGCTGGTACGAGGCGGCGGCGTATGCGGAGTATGCCGGGAAGAGCCTACCGACGAACGACCATTGGAACGTGGCACGAGGAGCCTTCACCCCGATGATTCAGTGGCCGCAGCTCGGAGGCTTCGCCACTCTGGCCCCCTTCAGCAACTTTGGGCGCCGAGGTCCCGTTCCAGTAGGGAGCCTCCAGGGTTTCACGGCGTACGGGGCCTTCGACATGGCGGGAAACGTGAGAGAATGGTGCTGGAACGAGACCTCGCAAGGAAGACTCATCAGGGGCGGCGCCTGGAACGACAACACCTACGAGTTCAGAACTCGTCGGCAGTCGCCACCCATGGATCGTTCCGTCAGGAACGGGTTCCGGTTGGCTGTCTATCCCAACCTTGAGACGGTGCCCGAAGCGGCGTTTGGGTTCCAACGTCTCAGTGTGCCCAACGATTTCCGCACGCAGCAGCCGGTTTCCGATGCCATCTTCGAGGTCTATAGGGAGCAGTTCTCTTACGACGAGACGGAGCTGAACGCCCGTGTGGAGCACCGGGAGGAGAGCCCCGGAGGGTGGATCCGGGAGAAAGTCTCATTCGACGCCGCCTACGGCGGCGAGCGGGTCCTGGCCTATCTCTTCCTGCCCGTCAACACGCGGACTCCCTTCCAGACGGTCGTCTACTTCCCCGGAGCCGCGTCCACCTTGATGAGATCGAGCCAGGACCTGGAGAGCTACCACGAATTCTCCATGTTCCTCTCGTTCCTGGTGAGGAACGGCCGGGCCGTGCTCTATCCCGTCTACAAGGGGACCTTCGAGCGAGGAGACCCGGCTCTGTTAGGCATCCGTGTCGGGGCCGAGTCTCATGCCTACACCGACTTCCTGGTCCAGCTGGTCAAGGATTTCAGGCGAAGCATCGACTACCTGGAGACCCGCGAGGATATCGACAGTGGGAGGCTCGCCTATTACGGCATGAGCTGGGGAGCATGGCTCGGAGCCATCATTCCGGCCGTGGAGGAGCGGCTCGGCGCCAGTATCCTGGTGGCGGGGGGCTTCCGGCGGCGCGCAAGGCCCGAGGCCCATCAGGTCAACTACGTGACCCGGGTTAGGACGCCGACCCTGATGTTGAACGGCAGGTACGACAACATCTTCGACCTCGACGAGCTGATCAGGCCCATGTTCGACCTTCTCGGGACCCCGGCGGAGCACAAGCGGCTCATCCTCTACGACACCGACCATATCCCGCCCAGGACCGAGTACATCAAGGAGACCCTGGCCTGGCTGGACAAGTACCTGGGGCCGGTGGGGAGGTAGCCGAGCCCGGAGGATTCCCGGGCTCGGTGTTTATGGCAACGAAAGAGCCGCGCCTGCTCTCACAAGTCCCGTGCCTCGTACACCCGGCGAGAGATGAGCCACGAGACGCCCATCGCCACAAGCGAGAAGCCGACGAAGGTAGTCAGCAGGCGCCCGAACCGCGGCGCCACCCATGCCATCATCCTCGTCATCAGCGTCGGGGCGGCCGCGCGCCACGCGTCCGGGTCGGAGATGGGACTGGGGTACCCCGTCGCCGACAGGATCAAGTGCGTCAGGAGCGAGACGACCAGCAGCGCCACCACCGCGAGCGCCGAGAAGAGCAGGGCACCGCGGCCGGCGCCGAATCGGAAGTAGAGCGGAAGATAGACGGCCGCCCCAAGGACCACGACCGCGAACAGGACCGCGTGCGCGTCCGCGCGCAGCACCGCGGACGGGCCGCTGGCGGCCAGTCGCGTCACTGCCTGGGCCAGCGCCCAGCCGAAAGCCAGCCCGGCCACGATTCCGATCAGCGTCGTCAGGTAGCGTGCCGTCACGAACTGGCTACGCGAGACGGGCAGACTGTTCCAGAGCGGCTCCGTCCGCTGGGACTCCTCCACCGCGATCGAGCCGAAGCCGAGCAGGGCCGCGAACGTGAGAGCGGC
>JBDHHM010000331.1:0-2477 GCA_039589355.1 Gemmatimonadota bacterium
GTGGACTTCGTCGGTGCCGCTCACCGGTATCGTGTAGTTGTGGACTGCGGCGGCGAGCCAACCGGTGGATCGCTCGTTGCGCTCGAGCACGGCGATCGCCGAGTCGGTGCTGGAGACCGTCCAGGCCCGCAGCGTGACGCGCGAGTAGGGATCGATGGGCGGCAGGACGGTGGGGTGGCCGTACAGTCTGAACCGAACCGAGTCGTCGACTATGAGGACCACCGAGTCGGCCGCCGGCTCGAATCGGATGGCGAGGCCGCTCAGCGCCACATCGTACCCGTTGCTGATCAGGACGTCGTACTCGACGGTACTCGACGACCGGCCGCGAGAGGGCGTTGCTCTCGGGCCCGCTCAAGCGCAGCTCCACGCGACGGTTGAGCCAGAGCGAGTAGGGATCACTGCCTGCTGCCGCCAGATCGGTCGCTCCGAGTGCCCGGATGCTGATGCTGTTCTCGAGGCCGGAGGCCCGCAACGCGCCGCGGACCGAATCCGCCCGCGCCTGCGACAAGTTCAGGTTGCTCCAGTACGGGCCGCCTCGCACCGCGCGCGGGTCGGCGTGCCCTGCGAGCTCGACGCGACACCCGGGCCTGTTGGCAAGGGCGAGGGCCACGCGCTGAGCGAGGGCCTGGCCGTCCTGCAGGTTGGCGCTGTTCGTCTCGAAGTGGGTGAGCGTCGCCTGGTCGCCTTCCGCCGTCGGGAAGATCTCGTCGAGGCTGGCGCACAACGGACGGGCCGCGAAGCGCCAGGTGATGGGCAGGTGAACCTCCGACAGCGTGGTCTCGAGCGGGACAAGCCGGAAGTTGACCCGCGGCGTCGTCCAACCGTCGGCGTCGAGTGTGATCAGGTCTTCTGAAGCACTGCTCCCCGCCAGCCGGTAGCCGGCCGGGATCGTCGCCGGGTCGAGCCGGAAAGCGTGGCGTCCGGAACGCAGGTTCCTGAACGAGAACTTGCCGTCGCTGTCGGAGCTGGCGATCTCGCCGTCGTCGGTCCAGATGTCGGCGCCGGGTAAGCCGGGCTCGCCGGGGTCCTGGCCGCCGTTGTCGTTCAGGTCGATCCAGACTTTACCGATCGCGACGCGCGTCTCCAGCGGAGAGGCGCTGCGAACACGGACCCAGGCCGTCACGTCCTCCGACCTGACGAAGTCGTTCTCGGCGGTGGCGTAGGCGACGTTGGCCAGCGTCGGTTCAACGGCCGACACTATCGCGACCGCGTAGTGGATGTAGTGCGTGTCGCCGGGATCGATGGGCCCGGCGTAGAAGAACGTGATCCTGCGCCCGTCTACCTGCACCGAGTCGACACCCGTCGCGCTGCCCTCCGAGTAGACGGCGCCCTTCGGCAGCCGGTCGTAGATACGAACATCGGCCAGCGCCACCAGTCCGCTGTTCTCCACGGCCAGCGTGTAAGGCGCGACCTCGCCGATGCCGACTTCGATGACGTTGGCCGACTTGTCCAACGTGAGCTGATCGGCGAGCAGCCCGACGAGCTGGACCGCTTGCGAGAGCGCGAGTTCCTGGGCGGTGGCGTTCAGCGCGGCCATCACCGCGATGTTGGCGACGGTCATCGTGTCGCGCACGATATCGCTGACCTGTGCGGTGAGCTGGATGTCGAAGGTGTTGCCGGGAGCGACATCGCCGATCGTCCAGGTCAGGACCTGGCCGTTCACCGCTGTCGGCGCCGGCACGGCGGAAACGAAATCGAGACCCGTCGGCAGGGTGTCGCTCACTTCAACGCTCTGAGCGACGACCGAGGCTGACGAGTTTCCGTACCGCAGGGTGTAGCTTACCTGATCGCCGACGTAGGCGATGTTGGCGCTGTTCAGCAACTTCTGGATAGTGAGCTCGGGTTGTACGAGCGTCGTTACCACAACGTTGGACGTGACCGAGTCGGTGCCCGCGATCGTCTCGTAGGTTGCCGCGGCCACGTTCGTTGGGTCGTTCGGCCCATCGACGCGGACCTGGAACGAGAACGTACCGGCATCGCCACCGCTGATGGTGGCGAGTTGGAACACGGCGAGGTTCGCCACACCGTCGAAGAAACCTTCGTCGTCGCCGCTGATGTCGGTTATCGGTGTACCGTTCCACTGCATCGTGCCGGGCACGTAGGTGGTGCCCAGCGGGATCGGATCAAAGGTCTGGAAGTTCGTTGCAGTGTTCGGGCCGGCCCCGCTAAAGTTGATCGTATATGTGAGGACATCGCCGACCATAGCGCTGCCGAGATCGACGATCTTCGTGAGGCTCGCGGTGATTCCGACGCTCGGGACGTCGATGACATCCTGGAGCGCGTCGGTCTCCGAGCCGTCGAACTGACTGGTGGCCTGCACGTCAACGAGATCGGTCGTCCCGCGAACCGTCGCCGAACCCGGCACATCGACTGCAACGAGTATGTATACCGTGTCGTCGGCCGCCAGAGAGATGGGACCTATGATCTGCGAATCACCGGCATCCAGCGCGCCATCCCCATTGGCGTCCAGGTAGATG
>JBDHHM010000332.1:0-2481 GCA_039589355.1 Gemmatimonadota bacterium
GGCGATCGCTTCCACCGACGGACTCTGGCCCCCCGTTAGAGAGCTTCTTACTATCACACACATGCGACACAACTCACTCCTAGCGACAGCCGTGATCGGCGCAGCCGCGCTCTTGGGCCTCGCTCTCGAGAGCTGCCGCGAAGCGACCGTACGCCCGCCCAACATCATCTTCATCCTCGCCGACGACCTGGGGTACGGTGAGCTGGGGAGCTACGGTCAGACGAAGATCCGCACTCCCAACCTGGACAGGCTGGCCAGCGAGGGGATGCGGTTCACGCAGCACTACTCCGGTAGCCCCGTCTGCGCCCCGTCACGGGCCGTGCTGCTCACCGGACTGCACACCGGCCACGCCTACATCCGGGACAACGACGAGCTGCCCGAGCGAGGCGATGTCTGGCACGACCTGAGCCTGGAAGGACAGCGGCCGCTGCCGGCGAACACGTACACGATCGGCACGATGCTGCAAAACGCGGGCTACACGACGGGCGCGATCGGGAAGTGGGGGCTGGGAGGACCGGGGAGCAGCGGCGAGCCCAACCGGCAGGGCTTCGATCACTGGTACGGCTACCTGTGTCAGCGCATCGCTCACGGCTACTATCCTCCCTACCTGTGGCGCAACACCGAGAAGCACGTTCTCGAGAACGAGTACATCTACCCGCACCAAAGGCTACCGGAAGATGCCGATCCGTCTGACCCTGCATCTTACGAGCCCTATTCGGGGACGGAGTACTCGATGGATCTCATGGCGCAGGAAGCGCTCGACTTCATCCGACGGAACAGGGAGGGGCCCTTCTTCCTCTATCTCCCCTTCCCCGTCCCCCACGTCGCCCTACAGGTGCCGGACGAATCGGCAGCCGAGTACGAGGGCGCTTTTGCAGAGACGCCGTACGTCGGGGACCGTGGCTACCTTCCCCATCGCACGCCGCATGCAGCCTACGCGGGGATGATTACCCGGATGGATCGGGAGATCGGCCGAATCAGGAGCTTGCTCGAAGAGCTCGGACTCGACGACAACACGCTCATCATCTTCACCAGCGACAACGGCCCCACATTCAACGGCGGGACAGACTCGGAGTTCTTCAACAGCGCCGGCCTCCTCAGGGGACTGAAGACGCAGCTATACGAAGGCGGAATCCGCGTACCGCTGATCGCATGGTGGCCGGAGAACATCGAGGCGGCCAGCACGAACGACCACGTGTCAGCGTTCTGGGATTTCCTGCCGACCTTCGCCGAGCTCGCCGGAGCAGAAGTTCCGGTCGAAGTGGATGGCCTGTCACTACTGTCCACACTGCTCGGTCGGCCCGCCGAGCAGCGACGGCATGAGTACCTCTACTGGGAGTACCATGGCCGCCAGGCGGTGCGGCTGGGTGATTGGAAGGGCTACCGGGCGAGCGTCGCCGATGAGATCGAACTCTACGACCTAGCGACTGACATCGGCGAAGGGCAAGACGTCGCAGACCTCCATCCCGAAATCGTTGCACGGATCGCCGAGACAATGCAGAGCGGGCGGACCGAGTCGGAGCTGTTCCCGCTGGCCAGAAACCCGCAGTGACAATCACGACTCCTGGCGAGGGAGAATTATGCGCACAGCCCTGCTCGCAATCTTCCTGATCACGCTGGCGGCCTGTGATCGCGCCGCGCCCCCCAACATCGTGTTCATCTTCGCCGACGATCACGCCGCCCACGCTGTCAGTGCCTACGGCTCGAGGCTGAACGAAACGCCCAACATCGACCGACTGGCTCGGGAGGGAATGCTGTTCCGGAACGCTTTCGTTACCAATTCCATCTGCGCCCCCAGCCGTGCCGTGATACTGACAGGGAAGCACAGCCACCTGAACGGTGTCATGACCAACCGGGAGCGTTTCGACAGCACCCAGGTGACCTTTCCGAAACTGCTCCAGGCGGCCGGCTACCAAACCGCGATCATCGGCAAATGGCACCTGAAGAGCGAGCCAACCGGCTTCGACTATTGGGAGGTTCTCCCCGGTCAGGGGACCTACTACAACCCTGATTTCCGGACAGCAGCGGGCGTCATAGAGCATACCGGCTACGTGACGGACATCATCACCGACAAGGTGCTGGACTGGCTCGAGACCGGCCGCGATCCCGAGAAGCCGTTCATGCTCATGTACCAGCACAAGGCGCCGCATCGGCGCTGGGAGCCCGGGCCCCAGCAGCTGACGCTCTACGACGACGTCACGATCCCCGAGCCCGCCACCCTCTTCGACGACTACTCGGGACGGGCGAGCGCCGCGGCTAACCTCAAGCTCGCACCCCCACGCCAACTCAACGACGAGCAACTCGCCCTCTGGAACGCCGCCTATGAACCGAAGAACGAGGCGTTCCGTGACGCGAACCTCACGGATGCGGACCTCGTGCGCTGGAAGTACCAGCGCTACCTGAAGGACTACCTGCGCACCATCGCGTCGATCGACGACAACCTGGGACGCGTCCTCGACTACCTTGAGCGGTCCGGCCTCG
>JBDHHM010000333.1:0-2259 GCA_039589355.1 Gemmatimonadota bacterium
ACCACGTTGATCGAACTGAAGGCCATGGCCGCCTCGGCGATGACGGGGTGTAGGAACCCGAGGATCGCCACCGGAATCGCGATGACATTATAGAAGTAGGCCCAGAACAGGTTCTGGCGGATCTTCCTGAAGGTGGCGTGCGACAGCCGGATCGCCCGCACAACCGCCGAGAGATCACCCTGCACCAGCGTGACGTCCGCCGCCTCGATGGCGATGTCGGTGCCGGTGCCGATGGCGATCCCCACGTCGGCCTGCTTGAGCGCCGGCGCGTCGTTGATGCCGTCGCCCACCATGGCGACCCTGCGATCTTCTCCCTGTAGCCGCTTCACCTCGTTCACTTTCTGCTCGGGGAGCACCTCGGCGATCACGCGATCGATGCCAACCTCGCGGCCGATGGCGCTCGCCGTGCGCTGGTTGTCGCCGGTCAGCATCACGGTCTCGAGGCCGTAGCGCTTGAGCTCGGCGATGGCCGCCCGCGAGTCGTCCTTCAGCGTGTCGGCCACGGCGATGACGCCCGCCGGCCGGCCGGCGACGGCGACGAACATGGCGGTCTTCGCCTCATTCTCCAGACGCGACAACTCAGCCGCCAACTCGCCGACCGCCACGCCCTCTTCCGCCATCAGGCGCGCGTTGCCCACCAGCACGATCTTGCCATCGATCCGCGCGCGAACGCCGCGACCGACCAGCGCCTCGAACGCGGTCGCCTCGATGATCGTGAGTTGACGCGCCACAGCCTCGGCCACGATGGCGGCGCCGATGGGATGCTCGGAGCCCGACTCGGCGCTCGCAGCGAAGCGCAGCGTCTCCGCCTCGCGCCAACCCGACGCAGGCACCACATCGGTGACGCCCGGCTCCCCGCGGGTAATCGTGCCCGTCTTGTCGAGCACGATGGTGTCGATCTCCTTCAGCACCTGGATGGCGGCGCCGCTGCGAATCAGTACTCCGTTCTGGGCGCCCATACCCGTGCCCACCATCAGCGCCGTCGGCGTAGCGAGTCCCAGCGCACACGGACAGGCGATGACCAGCACGGCGACCGCCGCGAATATCGCGAGGGAAACACGACTCAAGCTCGGGTCGACCCACGGCAGGAACGCCGAGGCCCATTCGGCAATCCCGCGGAAGAAGCCAGGAAACAGCAGCCAGGCGATGAAGGTCGCGGCCGCTACCGCCAGGACCGTGGGCACGAACACGGCGGTGACCCGGTCGGCGAATTCCTGGATCGGCACCTTGGTGCCCTGCGCCTCCTCGACCATGCGGATCACGTGCGCGAGGAAGGTGTCCTCGCCGATGCCGGTGGCGCGGATACGGAGCATCCCCTCTTTGTTGATGGTCGCACCGATGACCTTGTCGCCTTCTTGTTTCTCCACCGGCATCGATTCGCCGGTGGCCAGCGACTCGTCCACCGAGCTGTACCCACCGATCACCTCGCCGTCGGTGGGGATCTTTTCGCCCGGTCGAACCACGAGGACATCGCCGACACCGACTTCCTCGATGGGCACCTCGACCTCCGCACCGCCACGCTCGACACGCGCCGTCTTCGCCTCCAGCGAGAGGAGCTTCTGAATGGCCGCGGAAGTACGGCCCCGGGCCTTCGTCTCCACCCACCGGCCGGTGAGGTGGATCGCCATGATCATCGCCCCGACGCCCGCATAGTTGAGAAGCTTGGGCGCGTAGCCGAGATCGTAGGCGACAGCCACGAAGCCGGTGGCGAATGCAACCGTGGAGCCGATGGCGATGAGGGTGTCCATGGTGGGCGAGCCATGCAGCAGGCTGCGGTAGCCGCCGCGGACGGTCTCCCACCCCCAGATGAACAGGACGGGTGCGGCGAGGACTATCATCCCCAGGTCGAAGGCGAGGGCCGATGGCCACATCACCCCGAAGAACATGTGGGGGATCATCCAGGCGATGATCGGTGCCGTGAACGCCCAGGCCCAGACCATCCGCCCGCGCGCACGATCCACTTTCCGCTGGTCCTCTTCGAGACGCTCCCGCTCCCGGGCAAGGCGCCGCTCGGCGCCGGCCCGCTCAACCGCCACCACGCTGTAGCCGGCGTGCTCGACGGCACGTTGCAGGTCGCGGACGTGCGCAGATTTCGGCGCGTGCTCCACCGTCGCCTTGTGGGTGGCGATGTTGACCGCCGCAGAGCTCACGCCTTCCAGTTGCGTGAGCGCCTTCTCGACCGCCTGGGCGCAGGAGGCGCAGTGCATCCCTTCGATATCGAGGACGACCTTCTCGTTCCCCTGCGACGCTACCACCTGT
>JBDHHM010000334.1:0-4254 GCA_039589355.1 Gemmatimonadota bacterium
ACGCCATAACCTTTGGCGATACCGCCGAGATCGATGGCCGCCTCGGGGTCACCGATCAGCACGGCCGGCCCGCCGGCCAGCTCGCCCAGCTCCAGCGATCGATACAGCCGACGACCCGCCAGGCCACGGACCTGATCGGCCGGCGGCGGTTCCGCCCGGACCCCCACATCCCAGAGGGCCATGGCCCGCCCCAAGCAGGGATCGAAGGCCCCGTCGCTCGCCTCCGCCCAGCGCAACGCCTCTTCGAGGACCAGCGCGGTGCTCCTCGAGACGCGCACCGGCTCGGAGCCGGCCTTCAGATTGGCGAGACCGACTTCCGAGCTGCCGTTGAAACGGGTCATCGTGCCGTCGACTTGCCTCAGTTCCGCGATCGCCGCGTCTATGGCGGTCTGGGCATAACGCTCGTCTCTGTGCACGACCGCTATGTCGGCGATGGTACCCATGACGGGCACAGCACGACGCACCAGTTCACGCCGTCGCCGGACCAACCTGGGGGTCGTAACGACCACCAGCGCGCCGATCCCCAGCGCGATGAACTCACGTCGACTCGGGAAAGAGCGCCCCGAGCGCTCAGGATCGATCATGTCTTCTCTGCTCCGTTGTCGCACTCGCCGGCCTGACAGCCTCCACAGCCACGGCTCTTGCTGCCGCGGGCGAGCAACCCGAACGCGATGAATGCCAAGGCAAGACCCAAAACAAAGAGAAGATCAGTCATCTTTGTACCCATGCATTACGAAGTCAACAACCCCGCAAACCCCATGAACGCCAGGGAGAGGATCCCGGCGATGATGAAGACGATCGCGTTACCTCTAGCGATGACCGGCACGTTCATGAACTCCAGGTCCTCGCGGATCGACGCCATGAGCACCAGGGCTAGTGTGAGGCCTGCGCCGGCGCCCCAGGCAAAGGCCAATCCCTGGAAGAAACTGTAACCACGGTTGGCCTGGACCCACGCCATGAAGAGGATCGCGCAGTTCGTTGTAATCAACGGCAGGTAGATCCCCAGCGCCCGGAACAGTGCCGGGCTCAGCTTCTTGATCGCCATCTCGGTGATCTGTACCGCCGACGCGATGACCAGAATGAACGAGATCAGCTTCAGGAAGGGCGCGTACGGCAAGACGAACGTGTCGAGGAACCAGGCGCAGACCGAAGCGACGGTGAGGACGAAGATGTTCGCCGCGCCCATGCGCAGCGCCGTGTATATCTTGCCCGACACGCCCATGAACGGACAGAGGCCGAGAAAGTAGGCCAGGGTGAAGTTGTTCACCACCATCGCCGAGATGAAGATCCAGTTGCGGCGCTCCCACCAATTGAGCGCCAGCAGGATGAACCCGATGGTGAAGAATCCACCGGGTGGCAGAATGAAGATGATCCACGGCTCGTAGTTGGAGCCGAGGAGAGGGAACCCGAGAAAGGTGCCGTAACCCAGCACCTCCCTGATCGCGCCCATCATGAAGAGCGCGATGATGAAGCCGATCCCGGATCCCGGTGCCGACGGCATCGACGATCGCGCGCGGCACGGTGTTCTTCGAAGCGAACGCCTCCTGGCGGCCGAGGATCATGCAGTTAACGACGATCAGCGCGATGAACGCGCCCAGCGCCTTATGGATCTCGGGCTGGACCGCCTCCAGAGTCATGTCGGCGATCGTCACGAACGTGGCGATGATCAGGATATAGGTCGAGATCCGCACCTCGTTCGGTATCAGCTTTCTGAAGGTCGCGACCAGGATGCTCGAGCAGACCAGCACAAAGAAAGTCGCCAGCCCCATGGCGAGGCTGTTTACCACCGTGTTGGTGACGGCCAGCGCCGGACAGAGTCCGAGCATCTGGATGAGGACCGGGTTCTCGCGCCAGATGCCGCGTGTGAGGTCCTGGCCCGGCGTCGTCTGCTTCGGCATCAGTTGGCCCCCTCCAGATACGCCTCCAACATCGGGCCGAGCCTTTCCAGCCGGTGATTGATGATATCGATCACGGTCCTCGGCAACGAAGGCGCTATCCTTCTCGATCTTGTCCCCCAATCCCGGCGTCTCTTTGTACGACAGGACCTTCATGCCGATCACGGTCCGTGTCTGCGGGTCGTAGCCGAAGATCAGCTCGATGATATCCTGGAAACCGAACTCCGCACCGGTTATGGCAAAGCCGATCGGCTCGCCGCCTTCCTGATAACCGAGGAAGACCATCTCCAGGCTCGCGGCGCCCGTTCCGGCAGGCGGCTGCAGCGTCAGGCCACCATCGACGACATAAAGCGTGTCCCAGCGCTCGGGTCCCTTGAGTACCTCCTGGACCGCTTGCCTGAGCACCATCGCCTTGTAGGCCTGGATCGCCGGCTGGGTCACCTGGTAGACGAAGACGAGCAGCAGGCCGGCGATGGCGCCCGCGCTGCCCAGTGTGACCAGCAGCCGCCAGGAAGGGACCTCCTCTCGCTGAGGCGGCGCCTGCGGCAGGACCCGGCCGCCGCCGTTCCCGTCGTCCGCGCCGCTCACGAAGCCGCCTCCTGCAGCCGGGTGCCGAACACTCTGGGCTGTGTCCACTGGTTGATGTACGGCACCATCGCGTTCATGAGCAGGATCGCGTACATCACGCCCTCGGGAAGCCCGCCCCACGTTCGGATGATCACGACGAGGGCACCGATCCCCGCCCCGAAGATCCAGCACCCCCTACTCGTGACCGGCGAGGTCACCATGTCGGTGGCCATGAACCAGGCGCCCAGCATCAGGCCGCCGGAGAACAGCATGAACAGCGGGCTCGGGAAGCGGCTCGCATCGAACAGCCACAGTGCACCCGAGAGGACAAACACGGTCAGGAAAATGCCGGCCGGGATCCGCCAGTTTAGAAAGTTGCGCAGCGCCAGGTAGCCGCCACAGACCGTGATCACCAGGACAGACGTCTCACCCGCCGAACCGCCGATCGCTCCGCTGAACAGGTCGACCGCATCGGTCGCTATGCGGTCGAACTTCCAGAGCCCCAGCGGCGTGGCCCCGGTCACCGTGTCCACGTCAGCGCCCATGAGCGGCAGCGCCGCCTGGACCGGGCTCAGGTTCCACCAACCCTCGTCGCCCGTCGGCCAGGTCGTTATCGCCACGGGGAACGCGGCCTGCAGAAAGGCACGCCCCAGCAACGCCGGGTTGAACATGTTCTGCCCGAGGCCGCCGAAGATGAGCTTTCCGAACGCGATGGCCACGACACCACCCAGGAACGACATCCAGAGCGGGAATCCGGGCGGTAGGGTGAGGCCGAGCAGCAGCCCGGTGATGGCAGCCGACCCGTCGCCCAGCGATCCCTTGGACCCGAAGGCGATCTCGGTGATCGCCGCGCCCAAGGTCGCGGCAGCGATCACCAGCAGCGCACCGAACCCGAAGAAGTAGCCGGCCGTGATGACCACGGGAACGAGGCTGCCCACCACGTTCCACATGATCTTCGGCGTGCTGACGGGCCCTTTCAGGTGCGGCGACGCGGTGACGAGCAGACGCGGCGAGCTCACGCCGCCGAACTCGCCTTCAGTCGCTGCAACGCCGTCCGCGAAACCTGGAACAACTGTGACAGCGGGATGTTCGACGGGCAGACGTACGAGCAGCATCCGCAGACCATACAATCCCAGATGTGCTGCTCCTCCATGTCCTCATAGCGACCCGCCATGGCCATCACCCCCAGCAGTTGCGGATTGAGGAACACCGGACACGCATCGAGGCAGTGCCCGCAGCGGATGCAGTTGTGCGATTCCCTCGTCTTCGTTTCATGCTCGGCCAGCACGATGACGCCGGTCACACCCTTGAGGATCGGCGTATCCAGGCTCGCTTGCGGTGCGCCCATCATCGGGCCGCCGAACACGATCTCGTGGGCGTCCTCGGTGAGCCCGTCACAGGCCGCGATCAGGTCACCGACCTTCGTCCCCACAGGAACGATCAGGTTACTCGGCTTTTTGACGCCCAAGCCGGTCACCGTCACGATCCGCTCGATCAGCGGAAGCCCGGTCTCGAAAACCTCGGCGATGGCCGCACACGACCCGACGTTCTGAACGACCCCACGTTCATCGGCAGCTTGCCCGACGGCACCTCGCGCCCGAGCAGCGCCTTGATCAGCATCTTCTCGGCGCCCTGCGGGTATTTCACCGTAAGCGGGTGCACCGTCACGTTCAGATCTGAAGGCAGCGTCGCCCGGATCGCTTCGATGGCATCCGGCTTGTTCCTCTCTATCCCGATCATCGCCCGCTCGACACCGAGCGTGTGCATCATGATGCGGAGGCCCATGTGTACG
>JBDHHM010000335.1:0-2238 GCA_039589355.1 Gemmatimonadota bacterium
GCCGTTGCCGGCTATGTCCACGTCGTATCCCACGCGGTCGAACCACTCCAGCATGAGGGCGAAATCCTGGCTGAAGCTACGTACCTCTTCGATCGGCACCGAGTAGAACGAGACTGTTCGCCCTGTCGCTTCGGCGATGATCCGAGCGGCCTCAGGCATCGTGAGCTCGTCGCCCGCGATGTCGATGGCACTTGCGTTCAGTGTCTGGTGCCTCTCGAAGGCAATGCCCCCGTACTTCCCGATGTCGCTCAGCGTGATCATCTGCAGCGAGGTCTCAGGCTGGATTCCGATCGCTAGCGAGCCCTCGTCGATCCCGGGCTTGAACCACGGTGACAACCAGTTCTCCATGAAGAACACAGGGCGGATGATCACGTGCGACGGGAAGCCCAGCTCGCGTACCCGTTCCTCGACCCGCCACTTGTTGTCGAAGTGCGGGATTCCAGTCTCGCGGTCGGCGGAGCTGACCGAGCTGTAGACGAAGTGCTGCACCCCGGTGGCCTTCGCAAGTTCGGCGATCCGTTTACCCTGCACTTCCTCGCCCTCGACGCCCGCCTCCCAGGTGTTCTGGACGGCGAAGGCTCCCCATACCCCTTCCAGCGCGCGCCGCAGTGACTCGGGGTCGTCCAGGTCCGCCTGCACGATCTCTGCGCCGAGGCCGGCCAGCTTCACGGCACCCTCGCTCGCCGGGCTCCGTGTCATGGCCCTAACACTGTGGCCGCGGGAGAGAAGCTCTCGGGCCACGACTCCACCCTGCTGGCCCGTCGCGCCGGTCACGAGAATCGTATCCGTCCCCTTATCCATCATCTCTCCCTTTGCAGTCTCCGGTCAGCCCTGGTCGGCCCCTGTCAAGTCGGAGAACACGAACCTGTACGCTTGTGTGGTGCTGTCGTAGTCGGCCTGGAAGCGCGTGGGATAGCGCACGTTCGCCGGCCGCCCGGGCACGTCCGGGATGTCGAGCGCGAAGCTGCGCCGCTCGAGCAGGGTCGCGCTGGTGATCATCGGTTCGACGAAGATCGGCTGCCCGTGGTAGTAGCCCACGATCATCGTCTTCTCGAACAGTGTCGCGGCATTCAGCTCCGCCCCGGGGAGCGCGTGCATGCCCATCTTCGGTACGCACAGACCGATGAGGTTGCCGATCTCGGGGATGCTCACATCGGGCAGCTCGTACGCCACCGGGAGTTGGCTCGGCTTAGTCGAGTCGCCGCAGTCGATTGCGTCTATGTCGGCGCTGGGGATGGCGTAGAAGTGGAAGTCGAAGTGCGGCGTTAGATACGGGCCCGGCGGATGGCCGTGAGGCTCCCAGTACATCGTCAGATTCTCGAAGCCGCTTGCCGACATCACGGCGTCGGGCAGGGCAAGCGTGGCGACCGGGACGGGAGGCCAGACCATCGGCTCCTCGGCCGGCGCGTTCTCGACCGACTGGACGGGAACGGTTGCTCCGAACGCGACGAGCGTGTTTCCGGACATCTCGCCCCACACACAGACATCGCCGCCGTTCACCGAGCGGCACTCACCCTGAACGGTCTCCTGCCTGTTGCAAGCCGCGAGCGCGATGAGGAGGAACAGAGCCAGGCGCTTCATGGTTTGTCTCTTTCGTGAAAGGGGAACGTGCGACCCGACAGGGCCAGTACTACCGCAGCTAAACCGAACGGAAGGCACCTGTCAACTGTCGCGCGCCTGCCTCCCTCCCGCCGCCGTGCGAGCAGACAGAAGCGCCCAGCGTGAACCAGAACAGGTCCGTAGGTCAGGGGTACTTCAATATGCCGGGAGCGGGAACCAAACCCACACGGGGTGAGGGTGGGCCGCACCGTCCACTAGGAGTCGCCCCGAACCCGCTCCCGCCCTGAGCAGCCGGCACTGCCTCCTTCTTCAGCCCCTCGGCCTCCTGCTCCAGGTCCCTGGCCCGCAAGAGAAGCTCGCTGATCCGTGCCTCTTGGTCACTCATACCGGGAGGGTACGGGCCCGGATCAACGGGGATCAAGAAGAAGCGGCGACAGACAGTCTACTGCGGCAGCGGGCCACGGTTGATGGTCCGCGATCAGAAGGAGTGCACCGCCTTCGCCCCAAGGAAGGAGGCGAGTCGCCTGCGGACATTGACTATGACACTTCCGCATGAAGCTTCACCGATAGGCGGGCGATTTCCTGCTCCAGCTCGGATGGGTAGGGTTGCACTCCCGGAGGCGCGCCTTCCGCACCACCATCGAACAGCCAGCTAATCCCTCGCAGCATAACGGCTGT
>JBDHHM010000336.1:0-7211 GCA_039589355.1 Gemmatimonadota bacterium
CGCTCACTTTGTTGCTGCTCGTGTCGGCAAGCGCCATCCCCGCGCAGACGGACGTAATCCCCACGCTCCCGACGGAAGCTCTTATCGATTCGGGTCCCCCCGAACCGATCCGCGAAACCAGCGGCTGCACGATCCAGCGGATCATCGATGGCGATACGATAGAGTGTGCTGAAGTTGGACGCGTCCGGCTTATCGGGATGGACACCCCGGAGCTGAGCCAGGAGCCCTACGGGACGCTCGCCACAGAGGCACTCGCGGCGTTGGCGCCGGTCGGATCGCGTGTGGAATTGGAGCGCGACGTAGAGTTGCAAGATCAATACGGCCGAACCCTCGCCTACGTTTGGGCCGACGGGTTGCAGGTGAATTGGGCGTTGGTCCGCCAGGGCTGGGCGGTCCTGCTCACTTATCCGCCGAACGTACAATACGTCGATTGGTATACGGAAGCGCAGCGCCGGGCGCGAGAAGACGGCGTCGGTCTCTGGTCGCTCGGTGGGTTCGACTGCCCGCCGGTTGACCGGCGTCGCGGTAGATGCGACTGAGCTCGAAGGAGAAGAGCCATGGTCGGAGTGATCCGCAAGCGGGATATCCTCTCTCATCCGGTGGTGACGATCCGGTGCTTCGGGTGGCCGGTCTTTTTCAGGGCGCTGACTGCCAGCCGGCGACAGACATTCCTGTCGCTACTGTGTGAGGCCGGCGCGCTTCGACCGCCCACAGTGGAGGTCCCGGAGCTGCTTGGAATTGCGGGCGCAGCGGATCTACGAGACGCTGGCGCAACGCTTCGCCGGCCACGATCCGGTCCGGCAGTTCTTCCGGACGCTCGCCGAACAGGAGCGGAGCCACGGCGAGCTGCTCGAGCTGTGCCGCGAGACGGCGGGCCGGGCGGGCTGGCTTGAGGAGCAATTCGAGCCCTGGCGTGACGCGGTGCCGCGCCTCGAGCGGCAGATGGGCGACGCGGAAGCGTCGAGGGTCTGGATGAGCTCGTCGACGCTCTGCGTCTGGTCATCCGAATCGAGGGCTCGGAGATCAATGACGTCTTCGGGGGCGTCGTGGCGGCCACCGATTCCGACTTCGTCAGGAGCCTCCAGGCGTTCCACACGGCCGGAGCGACACACATATCCTACATCAGTGATCAGATTCCGAAGTTCGAGCCAGGCCTGGCGAGTGAATGCCGGGAGCTGAGCGCCTCGCTCAACTAGCTAGATGGCTTCACCTAAGGTGATGTAGAAGCCGGAATCTCCTTCGCCGAATCCGAAATCGAGCCTCAGCGCGATCCCTTCGGCGCGGATCAAGAGGAAGCGGATCCCGCCGCCGACCGAATACTTGAAGCCGCCGAGGTCGAAGCTGCTCGGTTCGTCGGCGACATCGCCGATCCCTCCGAAGACTACGGCGCCTACCCGCCACCAGATGGGGACGATACGGTATTCCGCCTGTACGGCGATCATGTTCTTGTCGCGGAAGCGGCCCAGGTAGTAGCCGCGCATCAGGTCCTGGCCGCCGAACAGGAAGAGGTGCTGGAACGGCGGGTCGCCGCTCTCGAACCCGAAGTAGCCCTGCAGCGCCAGGACGTGATTGGGCAGGGTATTGATGTAACCACGCAGGTCGAGGACGTAGCGGCCGAAATCGTAGTCGCTGCCGATCGCGTCTCCGTTCAGGTCCACGGTCAACCGGTGGTAATGCCCGGTCGTGGCGGAGAAGATGTTGTCGCGGGTGTCCCAGCTGGCGAGCAAAGTGGCGCCCGAGACCACGCCGCCTTCGCTGCCGACTATGTCTCCCTGGTCCAGCATACCCCCTTCCTCGACCTCGTCCAGCTTGCTGTACTCGAACTGGTAGCCGACTCCGAAGCGGAAGGCCGAGAAGAACTGCTGCTCGATCTCGGCCCGAAAACGTGTGTAGCGTGGCGTATAGTCCTCTTCGTCGTCCTGCGAGGTGTCGTTGCCGATGCCGTAGAACTTGTCAGGGAACTTGCTGTAGCCCACATAGCCGGTGAAGTGATATTCCTCCTGGCTCCACCAGAGATCGGAATAGAACTCGGCGGTGATCTGACCGTTCGTCGTGTAGATGAAGACCGGCGTCAGGGTCGAGGGTCTGGCGGTAGCATCGGCGTCCGCCGGGCGGAAGTAGTACTGGGCGGCCACGCCGAAGGCAAGCTTGGTCTCCGGTGTATAATAGAGGACGGGGATCGGGATCAGCCCGCTGCGCATCGCTTCGGGAGCCTCTTCTTCCGTCTCCTGCGCGAGGGTTGCGCCCTGCGGAACGCAGCACAGCACGGCGAGCGCCAGGACGAAGCGCTTCTGACGGACGGCATGTGGCATCGTGGCGGTCTCCCGTTGTTCCGCTGAAGCTAGTCCGTAGGGCCCGTGCTGTCATCCGGTGGGCCGGGCGATCGGCGTCGCCCCCCGCCCCCCACTCGCGCGCGATGGCGTTCGCGCATATCATTCCGCCGTTCGTGCGACACCCGGTGAGCGCCGGGCCCCGACCGTTCTGCCCAATGCTCGCCATTCCAGTACCACCGGGAGTTGTTTCTCACAGCCCAAGGAGAAGGACATGAGATGCACGGTCCCGAGCACTCTCTGGACGATCTCCGCTGTCGTCCTGCTCATCGCCGCCCTCACGGCAGGGTGGAGAGGAGACGAGCTGTGGCGGGAGACGGGTGACGCCCAGGTCACCGTCCACACCGTGGTCATCACTGTCGACCCGGCGACCGGTACGTTCACCTATTCGCAGGATCCGGTGAACGCCAAGCGGGGCGACCACGTCGAGTGGACCTGCGATCAGGGTTCCTGGTCGGTCCACTTCATCGACCGGACCCCGTCCAATCAGGACCGTCAGCGTGGTCGCAGAGGTGGCCCGCGCCGCTTGCCGATTAGGCAGAACGCGGAGTTCGGCAGCTACAAGTATTTCGTCGCCGTTGCCATCGGCGATGACGTTTTCACCGACGACCCGGAGGTCGTCATCGGACCCGATTGATCCGGTAAGTCTCTGTGGCAGGGGTCGCGTGCCGGCGTCGGTCCGCGACCCTGTTGCAGCTATTCTGTGGTTTCTACGAGCGCTTTGAAGCGGGGATCCTCCCAGCCAGTCGGACGCCACGTACTCCTTCCGCTGCGGGATCGCTTCTAGAAAGGCACCCAACCACTCCAGCGCCTTCTCGCGGTTACCCATGAGAAGCCAGACGTTCGCTCCGTAATAGTCGATCCACGGCGCTATGCCACCAGTCGTCTCTTCACGCGTGCGCTCGATGACCGACGCAGCGCTGTCGGCGTATCCGGCGCGGGCCAGGACCGAAGCAGCCCAGGCATTCCCAACCAGCCGCCTCTGTTCTCTCCGTTGTGGTGCTGAAAGCAGCTGCATGGAATCGACCAGGGCCCAGGCGCGATCGGCATCGGGCTCCGGTCCGCCCGAGAGGGCCATAAGAAACACGGAGCACCCGACCGCCCAGTCCGCCTCGGGGAAGCGTCGGTGTCCTTCGTCGCACCAGCGAACGGCTTCGTCGATTTCCTGAAGGTCCAGCGAGCTCTCGTATAGTCGGAAGATGATAATCTCCGCGTCGCTCAGGAACGGATCGGCCTCCAGGGCGCGTTCGGCATCGCGCCTGGCCTCGAGCGGTCGAGTGTTCACCCGGTGCAGATTGCTCAGTGCGGACCAGGCGCGGGCCCGGAAGGGATCGGCGGTAACGGCTTGGTGCAACTCCCGCTCCGCCGTGTCATGCAACTCGGCGGGGTCGGCCAGGTCGGGATCCTCGGACATCTGTAACAGCAGATAGCCGTGGAGTTCCAGGGCGCCTGGGTCGTCGGGCGCGAGCGCCAGCGCACGTTCGGCATGGGTGAGTGCCCCCAACAGCTCGTCCGCTCTGACGGATCCCGGGCCTGTCCTGGAGAAGCTGGCCCCGTCGTGCGCCGACCAGCCCCGCTGGACTATGGGCTCGACCCATTGCCGGTCGAGTGACTCGGCTGCCGCGAGCAACGAGTCGGCGCGCACCAGCTCTCGTAGCGCTGCGGCACTGTCACCGTCATCCCTGAACCGTTCAAACTCGTCGTGGAGCCGGTCGGCCTGTTCGAAGGCTGCGAGGGCACGCGCACTCTCTGTTGCGGCTCGACGTTCGCGCAGCGCGATTTCAACTCCCAGCCTCTTTCGAAGTAGCTGTGCCACCTCGGTGGCGAGTTCGTTTCGGAGGTCGCGCCACTCTTCGACCGTTCCGTCGACCGTGAAGTTCTCGATGGTCGACTGACTGGCCGGGTCGATCAGCGCCACACTCAAAGTGAGCGACTCCACGGATCCCGACACGCTGCCTTCGACCAGCGTGCCCATGCTCAGGGCGCGGGCCAAGCTGTCCAGCGGCACGATCGCATCACGGTAGGGTTTCACCGCGCCGCGTGGGACGACGTCGAGCGCGTCGACCTGCGTCAGCTCATCGATCAGCGCGCCGGTGAAGGTGTTGGCGAGGTGCCCGAGGCTCTGGGCCGGGCCTCCGGAGCTCAGGCCACCGCGGGATACGACGATGGCGATCAGCGCTACCGCGACAATGGTGTTGACCGGGACACCGATCTTCTCGACGCGTTTCCAGCGCTGCTGTCCCCGGGCGCCGTGGAAGTATGCGAGCAGCAGCACCGTGGGGATCATCGCCACCCAGGCCACGAGGCTCACGTCGGCCAGCCGCGACGTGATGTCATAGCGGCCGATCAACCAGTCGACGAACTCCAGGACGCCCCAACCCACGGCCAGGTAGATGCCCAGGATCTGGGGAACACGCCGCTTGAGCAGGTCCTGACCGAGACCCGGCGCCATCGCTACCTCACAGTCCTATTATTGATGAGAGCCCCGCGCTGGGGGCCCGACGCGACCCAAAGATGCCACGCGACCGGGCGCCGATCAACTTTCGGGCCTCGAGAATAACCGGCATGGCAGAGGAGGGATGGTAGATGCCGTACATCGCGCAGGAGAACAGGGCGCTCTACGACGAAGCCCTGGCCGAGCTGGCGGAATCGATCAGCGACGCGACGCCGGACGGCGACCTCAATTACATCATCACGCGCATTCTGAGTGACTGGCTGCAGAAGCGCGGTTTGGGCTACACCGCGCTGGCCGACGTGGTGACGGTGCTGGAGACCGCGAAGCTGGAGTTCTATCGGCGGATCGCCGCGCCCTACGAAGACGGCAAGGCGGCCCTGAACGGCGACGTCTACGGCGAGCTGGGCGAAGGCTGAGAGGGTCCCGCCGGTTCCTGAAGCTCGCCGCTGCCGGTGACGCGGTAGAAGACGCCGCCCTCCCAGAGCAGGCCCTGGAAGGAGCCGAGTACGTCCAGCGGGATGTCGATTCCGAAGACCCGTCCGTCGTACAGACTCTCCACCTGTTCGACTCCGGTGTGTCCAACGACAACTGCGTGCGCCCCGTAGTAAGTTAGGATCGCCTGAACCTCGTCCGGCGTCGCGTACGTGTACCATCCCTCCATTGGATAGTGATAGCCGCGGTACCAGAACGGGCCGGCGCTGCGATAAATGAAGCTCTGCATCTCGCCGAAGACGATCTCGTACGACCTGAGGTCGATCCATTCTCGGGCCCGGACGTTGATCTCCTCGAGGCTCAGCTCGGCCTCCACCACGTGAGGGCCGATGCCGCCGTGAACGAAGATGATACCGTTCAATTTGACCGCTGTGTGCTTGGTGCGGAGCCAGCGGCCGAGCTCCATGTCTGGGCCGAAAAGGTCCTGGTACTGGACCCGGCTTCGGCGTGCGACGCCGCCGGTGTACTTCTCGTTGACGTAACGGAGGTCCCCCTGCATCGCCATTATCTCGTGATTGCCGAGCACGAAATGAACGCGACCACCGGCCTGAATCGCCTCCCGCTCCAGGCGATAGATGAGCCACAGGCATTCGGTGACCAGGTCGCCGCGGTCGAATACGTCGCCGTCCACAACCAGGTGTCCGGCCCCCCAGCTCCAGTGCAGATTCTCGTCGACGATCCCGGCGTTCACCAGCAGGTCGACGAGCGCCTCGTACTCGCCGTGGATGTCGCTGACGGCGAAGATCTTCGGGACATCCTCGTAGATGTGTGGCTGGATCTTTGGCGCCTGGGCGGCTAGGACGTACTCGGCGAGCGAATCGCCGCAGAAGCCGTGGAAGCGTAGCGTATCGCTTACGAGGAACGTCTGCGTCTCCACGGAACCGTCGCAGAGGTAGAAAGCGATGGCTGTCGAGTCGTTCTGCCAGTAGATATGGGGGCCGTCGTCCAGGGAGTCGGCTACCGCTCTGAAGGACGGCGGGTCGAGCCTCGAGCGGGCGACCGCCGGCTCTGGCGGCACGAGGGTTCCTAATCCGAAGATTGCAAGAGTGACTGAAATTGCTCTTCGCTTCAGCATCCCAGCGCTCCCTGTTGAGAGTCCGGCTCCAGTCTTGTCGACACCCCTTCCCTAGAAAACCACCTGAACCTAACCTGTGGGGCATGTACACGCCAAAAACACCTATGCGCTCGGTGGCCCTGATCGCCATCGCGGCGATCGGGTGTGCCGAGCCCGACGGCGGCCGGCGCTTCGCAGTGCGTGACAGCGCCGGCGTCGAGATCGTCGAGAGCCGCGCGCCTTCCGGTCTTCCGGTCCCGCGGACGCGGCCTGGTCGGTGGACGAGGCACCGTCCCTGGAGATCGGTGTGGAGAACGGCCCGCCCGAGTACCTGTTCTCCCGGGTCGAGGGCGCGCTGCGTCTGCCCGACGGTCGTACAGCCGTCGCCGACGGCGGCTCGCGGGAGATTCGCTTCTTCGACCGGGACGGCCGTTTCCTGTCCGCCTCAGGGCGTCGGGGGGGCGCGCCCGGCGAGTACCGGGAGATCATCGCGATGGGCTATGGCCCCGGCGACTCGATCTGGGTCTTCGATTACGGGAATCGGCGATTCACGGTGCTGACCGGCGATGGGGAGGTGGCCAGGACGCTGACCCTCGATCCGACGCTCGCCAACGTGAGCGCCGTAGGCCGATTGGCGGACGGCTCGTTCGTCGTGCGGGAGTTCTGGTCGGCGGCGGGCAGCGACGCCGCTGTGATCCAGTTGGGGCTGGAACGCGATCCGGCGGCGGTGGCGCGTTACGCGCCGGACGGTGCGCGGATGGATACAATCGGGCTGTTTCTCGGCCGCGAGGTCTACATCTTCACCGAGGACGGGCGTGGCGTGATGAGCACACCGCTGCTCGCGCACGGCACCAGCGCCGCGGTCCACGCCAACTATGTC
>JBDHHM010000337.1:0-3575 GCA_039589355.1 Gemmatimonadota bacterium
TCGGCGCCGGCGCGGACCTGCGGGCACCGCTGGCCGTGGCGGTGATCGGCGGCCTCATCTCCGCGACGCTGCTCACCCTGATCGTGGTACCGGTCATCTACGCCAGCCTCGAAAGCCTGCGTGGTCTGTCGCGCGCCGGGGCGACGGCGCGTGCGGAGGTGGCATCGTGATTCGGCTGTCGATCAACCGGCCGACTACGGTGGCGATGATCTACATCGCCATCGCCGTGGTGGGTGTAGCGTCCTTCTTGGACATCCCGGTCGAACTACTCCCCGACGTCGAGTACCCGCAGCTCAGCATCAACACGACTTGGCCGGGCGCCTCGCCCGAGGTGGTGGAGGCCTTCCTGACCGCGCCCCTCGAGTCGGCGACCCAGCAGGTCAGCGGTGTCCGCAAGATCGAATCGGAATCGAGCGAAGCGCAATCGAGTATTACCGTCGAGTTCGCCCGCGGCACCGACATGGACTTCGCGCGGCTCGAGCTGGGCGAGCGGATCCAGTCGATCCGCGATGACCTGAGCGTTTGCGCAACTACGCCGAGGAAGAGCTGCGGCCACAGCTCGTCGCGCTCGATGGGATCGAGGAGGTAGCGGTCTGGGGCGGCGACGACCGCGAGATCCGTATCGAGCTCGACCGCGGCCGCATGGAGGCATTCGGCGTGCGACCGACTGATGTGGCCCAGGCGCTCAACGCCGCCGAGCTGATCCGCACCGCGGGGAAGCTGCGCCGCGATAACACCGAATGGGTGGTCTCGATCCGTAACGATGTCGAGGCGGCGGCCGAGCTCGAGTCGCTGATCGTCGTGCCCGACACGCTCGGTACCGGTGAGGTGGTTCGCGTCGCCGATGTCGCCAGGATACACGACAGCACCGCCGACCCGACGCAGTTCTACAGGATCGACGGGCGTCCCGCGATCATGATCGCCCTGGTCCGCGGCGTTGGCACGAACGCGTTGCACGTGGCCGAAGACGTGAAGGCGAATGTCGATGAGATGCGCGGCGAGCTTCTGGCCGGTACGCGCCTCACGCTCGAGTACGACGGCAGCCGCGAGATCGAGCGCCAGCTGACCGACCTGCGGCTGAGGGCCCTGGCCGCGGCGATCGTCATCTTCCTGGTCCTGCTTCTCTTCCTCGGTTCGTTCCGCACCGCCGGGATAGTCTTCGCCACCGTCGTCTTCTCGGTGCTCATCGCCATCAACTTGCTCTACTTCGGCAAATTCAGCCTCAACGTGCTGACGATGGCCGGACTGGCGATGGGCTTCGGCCTGATGGTGGACAACTCGATCGTCGTGCTTGAGAACATCTACCGGCGTCGACGTGCCGGTGGCGAGGCTGCGCGCGAGGCGGCCGACAAGGGGACCCGGCAGGTGGCGCTGCCCATCGTGGCCGGCACGTTCACCACGGTGATCGTCTTCCTGCCGTTCCTCTACCTGCAGGGCGAGCTGCGGCTCTACTACCTGCCGTTCGCCTTCGCCGTCGGCTTCAGCCTGCTGGCCTGGCGGCGCGCGCCCTGGCGGGCGGCGCAGGCGACGCGCGGGCGGCGGCGAAGCAGCCGTTCTACGTCCGCTTCTACCGCGGGATCCTGTCGTTCGCCCTGGACCATCCGATCATCGTCATCCTGCTGACCGCCGGCGCCTTCGCGGGCAGCTACAGGCTGTTCGACAAGCACGTCGTGAAGGGTGCGGTCTGGGGCCGCGGCTGGGGGCAGGAGACGTATATCCAGATCATCTTCAACATGCCGCGCGGTGCGGAGCTTCAGCGCACGGACCAGATCGTACGTGAGTTCGAGACGAAGCTGACGACGATACCGGAGATCGAGCGCTTCACCGCCAACGTTCAGCCGGAGCGCGCCTACATGCGCGTCACCTTCCCGGACTCGTTGGAGAATACGTACGTGCCGGTCGCCATCAAGGAGCAGATGGTGGCCTACTCTTACCTGTTCGCCGGCGCCGAGGTGCGGGTCTACGGGTTCGGGCCGTCGTTCTATGGCGGCGGCGGCTCGCCGCCTACATACACGATCAAGCTGCTCGGCTACAACTACGAGATCGTCCGCGAGATCGCCGAGGACCTGGCGCGGCGGCTGAGCCGCTTCAACCGGGTGCGCGAGGTCGACACCAACGTCAGTAGCTGGTGGTGGAGCGACAAGGCGTTCGAGTTCTTCCTCAGCGTGAACCGGCCGCGGCTGGCCGGCTACGGGCTCTCGGTCGAGGAATTGCTCCGCTTCGTATCGAGCAACGTCCAGGGGCAAGTCAGCCTCAACCGCATCAAGGTCGGCGGCGAAGAGGTGACCTACTCGGTCAAGCTGGAGGGCTACCAGGAGTTCGACTTCGCCGACCTGCGGGGCCTGCTCGTGCCGACCGCGACCGGCGAAAGCGTCCGACTCTCGGACGTGGCACAGGTCGGGCGCCGCGAGGTGCTGAACCGCATCGTCCGCGAGAACCAGCAGTACCAGCGGCTGGTGGGCTGGGAGTTCCGCGGGCCGCGCAAGCTGGGCGACCAAGTCCGCGACGTCGCGGTCGACGCGACGCAACTGCCCGCCGGCTACTCGATCGAGAAGGAGCGGGACATCTTCTGGACCGATGAGGAGCAGCGGCAGATCTACACGGTGCTCGCCTTCGCGGTGATCCTCATCTACCTGGTGACGGCGGCGCTGTTCGAGTCGCTGCGCGCGCCGTTCGTCGTGCTACTTACCGTGCCGCTGGCGCTGATCGGCGTGTTCCTGATCTTCTTCTACACCAACGCCTCGTTCACCCGTTCGGCTTACATCGGTGTCATCATGATGGCGGGCATCGTGGTGAACAACGCGATATTGGTGGTCTATCACATCAACGAGATCCGCCGAGCGGGGAGCGAGCTCAAGGAGGCGATCATCCAGGGGACGCTGGAGCGGGTGCGTCCCATCCTGATGACCATGCTGACTACGGTGGTGGGCCTCCTGCCGTTGATCCTGTTCAGCGAGACCATCGACGCGACGATCTGGAACGCGTTGGCCCTGGCGACGATCGGCGGACTGATCGCCAGCACCATCTTCGTGCTCACGAGCATCCCCGTCCTCTATTACCTGTTCGAGCGGCGCGGCGCCGTTCGGGCCTCCGCTCCCGCCGTCGCGCCGGCGCCCGCCGGCGACTGACGCTCCGGGAACCATCGGCCGCCTCCAGCTGTTCTCCGCCCCAGAAGGGAACAGGATCGCATACTCAACATATGGCACTATGGAGGCACTGATGTATAAAGCGCTCATCTTTACAGGACTTATGGCACTGGGTGCGGTAACGATGGCCGCCGCTGGCGGTCGTCAGCCGGCCGACCTGGCGGCGGAGCCCTGGAACGTCGACGCTCCCCACACCGAGGTCAACTTCTCGGTAAGGCACTTCTTCACCCCGGTGAGCGGGCAGTTCGAGGATTTCGAGATCGATCTGGCCTTCGATCCGGCTGACCCCGAGAACAGCAGCGTCGAGGTGCGGATCGCCGTGGCCAGCGTCAACACCGGCAACGAGAGACGCGACAACCACCTGCGCTCCGGCGACTGGTTCGAGGCTGAGACGTATCCGTACATCACGTTCAAGAGCAGCTCGGTGAC
>JBDHHM010000338.1:0-4738 GCA_039589355.1 Gemmatimonadota bacterium
TGCTGCTCGGCGTCTACGTAATAGATGATCGGCACGAGCTTCTGCACGAACGTGCCGGAGCGCGTCAACTGCAGGCTGCCGCTGAGGCCCGCCGCCTGTCTCAGTATGAGAGGTGCTTCGGTGAAGGTCGCCTGGAATGTGGTGTCGGTGGCATCGACCAGGTCTTCGATCAGTATCAATCGCCGGGTGGCGCGCACCTGCAGTCGCGCCAGATCGCCGGGCTCGATCTCGAGTGGCGTGATCGGGCCTTTGAGAAGATCGAGGCAGCGCGAGCCGCACGTGCCGTCACCCGTCAGTGGGTCGTCGGTCCCGGCCGGCGGCACGAGGGAGTGCACAGGTGCCGGTCCGGGCAGATATGGCACGTGGAGGACGACCAGAGTGTCGCCGTAGTCACCGGGCCAGGTCTTTACGGTGCCGAAGACGACCGTGCTCTCGATGTCGATGCCGGCCTTCTGGATGTCGTGCCGCAACGACACGCCGATGTAGCGGCCGTTGCGGCTGACGCTCTGGCGAATCTCGCTGCCGGCCAGCGAGCGCATCTCCCTGAACAGGTAGCCCATCGCGGCACCCAGAACGATGACGCCGAGCGTCAACGCGACGATCAGCTCGATCAGCGAGAAGCCGCGACGCCCGCTCGCAGACTCGTTGCGCGAAGATCGCACGCTAGTTCCCCGAGTAGATGACGGTCACCATTCGAACGGTCCCCGTCCGCCCGAACCCCGACGGATACTGCACCGCCACCGTCGCCCTCAGGGCGTCGGGCACGCTGGGTTCGGGGATCACGGTCAGGGCGCGCAGGAAGGCGCCGTCGGCGGCTGCAGTCCCAGTCTCGCTCACCGCCACCGTGTCTTCGGAGGCCAGGGTCTGCGGCACCCGCATCTTGACCTCTTCCATGTAGGCCACCGCGATCGCCGTGGCCCGAGCACGCTCCGACGCGTCGGTCTGCAGCGAGACCATGTAGGCGCTCGAGGCGGAGATCGCCACTACGCCGATCGCCAGCAGGACGATGGCGACCAGCACCGACACCATACCGATGCCGCGGTCCGTGTTTACGATCGCCGAGTGCCGGTTCATTTCGTCCATTCGCCGCCGCGGAACACCCAGGTGCGGAACGCGCTGGCGCCCGTGATCGTCACCGCCGCCACCGCCGACGTGACCTCCTCGTGGGTCAGGTAGATCACGCCGCCGGAGCCGGGTGGCGCCACCATGCCCCGCGAATCGAATTCCACGTGGTCACCGTTGACGAGCACCAGGGCGCCCGATGCCTCGTTTCCCGGTGGACCGATCGTCGCAATGCCGGTTCCGAACTCGACACCACGCGGCAACTTCACCCCCGGTATCCCAACCCTGGAGCCCCGCGCCAGCAGCCGGCTGGCCTGCACTTCCCCGTCCGTCTCCGTTATCGAGCCCGAGCGAAGTGCCGTGGTGTCCATGAAGGCGCTGTAAAAGTTCTCCGCCACATAGAAGCGAACGCGGACCTGGCGTTTCGCCGCTATAGCCCGCATGCGCAGCAGCTCGAGGTCACGCGCCAGGGCCCGCGCCGCCAGCTCGACCTGTCTGCTGGGGCTGGGCTTGAGGGCGCGAGGGACGGCAATCGACGCCACCACCGCGATTAGCAGCATGACGACGATCGTTTCTACGAGGGAAAAGCCGAGCCTGTTACGCAGCATTGGCGCCCGTTCGCGACCCCATGGGGGGTGTTACGCGTATCCCGTTGAGACAAGCCCACATAGGCGCTTCGCCCGCGCGCTTGCAAGGCGACGCGCCGGTTGCGGTCTAACACGACCGCTCGGCGGGGAAATCCCAGCCGGATTCTATTCAGCCCTAGGGCGGCAGCTCAACGGTTGTATAGCGCCGCGGGACACAGCTGGGGGAGTACCCGCTCAAGATGCGGGCGCCGCGTGGGCCGGTCAATGCCGGCGTAACCGGGCCCTCTTGGCCATTGCAAGCGGAGTTGCGTTACGCGAGAGCCGGGGCGGCGCGCATCTCGAGGCCCGTACCGCAAGTCGCAGCCCCACCGCCCTTTAGGCCGCCAGTGGAACGCGGCCTTTCCCTTGCGTGTATCCATTTAACGATGCCCGGCACCGGGACATCTAAGTATCGGGGGAAAGCCCCCGGCCCGCCGGACCTCCCGCCGAGTTTGCCCGCCAGGAGAGACATCAAAAGTGCCGTTCATAGAGTTCCGGCAGCGCCTTTACAGGCTGAAGAAGGGGATACCGCATCGCGATCAGCGTCGAGGATTTCGGCTCGTTCGCCTGGGCCGTCCAGGATGCGGGCCCCGTCGCGATCAACGATAGCCCGTTGAAGCGCGATCCCGTCGCTCTGTTCAACGGCGACCGCTTGTCGCTGAACGGCTGCACGATCGTATTCATCGATGATGGCGGGAACGATAGCCCGTTGAAGCGCGATCCCGTAGCTCTGTTCAACGGCGACCGCTTGTCGCTGAACGGCTGCACGATCGTATTCATCGATGATGGCGGGGAGGACACCGTCAAGCTGGATGCTCCGGTACCGGCGGCGGTGGCGCGGACTGTAGTAGAATCGAACGCGAATCCGGGCGCGGTGGCGCCGGAACTGCTCCGGCGCATGACGCCGCCCGAGGAAGAGCGCAGGGTCAGCGATCTCATCATTCCCGACAGGAAGATCTCACGACTGCACGCCGAGATCACTTACCACAGAGGGCAGTACCTGCTGCGCGATCTCGGTCGTACGAAAACGAAAGTCAACGGCCGTAAGATCGGCGAGCCTTACAAGCTTCAGGTCGGGGATGTGGTTCAGATCGGAAAGTACGAGTTCGCCTTCTTGCGGAGGGTCGCCTCGGGAGAGGACATCGTCAACGAGAACGAGATCACTCCAGTCCGCGCCGTTGTGCCCGACGCCGTCACGGTCGGACAAACCGGCCCACGCGGCAGCCGCATGCTCTCCTTGGTTCTCTACCTGGTGCTCGCCGCGACCGCCGCGCTGATTCTGCTCAGCTGAGACGGCGGCTAATTGCCGCCGGTGATCTCTTCCACCGCCGCCTCAGTGCTGTCGGCGGCGGCCTTCATCGCTTCACCGGCACGCCGGCCACGCTCCATCATATCTTCGCCCGTCTCCTTCAAGTCCTCGAGCTCGGAGAGCGTCTGCTCGTACAGGTCCTTGAAGTCCGTCTGCTGCCGGTCGCGTGCGTAGTAGCCTACCGCCACGCCTATCGCGAAGACGATGAGCTTCGGCAGCAGCCACCGTATGAACCTTTTCCGTCTTTCGGCCATCGTTCCTTACCTCCGCGTCTGTCAACGCGGCTCGACATCCTGTGGAGGGAACGTCTCGTCGAGATCGACGTGCTCCTCCTGCCAGAGCCGCTCCCAGCCGGCCTCCTCGCCCTCGACCAGGCGGGCGTCCACCTCGCGTTTCAGTTCGCGCCACACCTCCTCGCTGAGCAGGCCGCGCCGCAACGCCTCGTCCAGCGCCGACCGCTCGGCAGCGAACAGCTGCGTGCTGACGCGCGCCAGCTGTCGCCGCCGCACCGCGCCGTGGTCCTCCGCCAGGCTCGATAGCGCCGCGGCGTTCTCCTGCCGTACCGCCTCGAAGTAGCGGTTCAGTTTGCGGTACAGCGAGTCGGATATCTCGCCGCGCCCATGCAACCATTCCAACTCGTTGAGCGCCGCACGCGCCGCCATCGCCAGCCCCTGCGCGCGCTCGAATTCCTCCTGCAACTGCGGGCGGCGCACCAGACCGAGACGGCGCAGCAGCGGTTTCAGCGTGATGCCCTGGACGAGCAGCGAGAGGAAGACGGCGCCGAGCGTGATCGCCCTCAACTGATCGACCTGCGCCACGAAAAGTGGCATGCCCAGGGCCAGGGCCAGCGCCACCGGGACGCTCCCGCGCAGGCCGCCCCAGTTGACCACGTGGACCCAGCCTTCGGGCAGTCGGCGGCCCGACAGGAGTTGGTACCCACCGATCAACCCGTAGACGATGAGCGCGCGGGCCACGAGCATAGCGAGGAAAGCGAGCCCGATCTGGCTCGCATAGGCGAACAGGCCGCCGCGCTCCACCGTGAGCCCGATCATCAGGAAGAGCAGGCCGTTGATCAAGAACGCCGCAATCTCCCAGAAGTGGGTCAGGCTGAGGCGCGTACTGGGGCTCATGGAGAAGATGCGGCCGTAGTTGCCGATGATCAGGCCGGCGACGACGACTGCGATCACCCCGGACACCTCCAGCCGCTCGGCGGCGAGGTAGGCCCCGTACGCCAGGGCGAGCGACAGGCCGACCTCGATGAGGTTGTCGTCGATGACCGAGTACAGCCGGTGGGTGAGGTAGCCGAGGACGAGGCCCACGAGGGCGCCGCCGGCGACAACCTTGACGAACTCGACGATCCCCTCGGCGACGGTGACCGCGTCACCGCCGACCCACGCCAGGACGATAATGTAGAGGACGACGGCGACACCGTCGTTGAACACCGACTCGCCCTCGACGATCGTCTGCAGCCCACGCGCTACGCCGTACTCCTTGAAGGTGGCCAGCACCGACACCGGGTCGGTCGGGCTCAACATCACGGCCATCAGCATGGCGAGCGGGACGGGCAGCGTGAACAGCAGGTGGAAAGCGGTGGTCAGCAAGGCAACCGAGGCGAGCATGCCCGGCAACGCGAGCAGCCCGACGGGCGTCGCGTAGCGCTTGAGCAGCTCGAGGTCCATGTTGATCGTCCCCTCGAACAGCAGCGGCGGCAGGAAGAGCAGCAACCAGAGGCTGGGGTCGA
>JBDHHM010000339.1:0-2749 GCA_039589355.1 Gemmatimonadota bacterium
GAAGATCGCGGCCTCCCCGAAGGCACAAGACATCCATCCACACCAGGACGAGAGCACCGTGCAGGGTGCGCTGCGGGTGATGTACGAGCTGGATCTATTCCTTCGGGAGATCTCGGGACTGAACAGATTCTCGCTTCAGCCCAGCTCGGGCTCGCATGCGATTCTCACAATGGCCGCCATGATGCACAAGTACCACGAGGTGCGGGGACAGGCGGACAAGAGGGACGAGCTGATCACGACAATATTCTCTCACCCCTCTGACGCCGCCGCCGCCGCGGTGAAGGGGTACAGAATCGTCACCCTCTATCCCGACGAGCGGGGGATGCCGGATGTGGAGGCGTTGAAGGCCGCCGTCTCGGAGCGCACCGCCGGCCTTTTCATCACCAATCCGGAAGACATCGGCATCTTCAATCCCAGAATCGCCGAGTTCACACGCATCGTTCACGAAGCGGGCGGTATCTGCGGATACGACCAGGCCAACGCCAACGGCATCCTGGGAATCACCAGGGCGCGTGAGGCGGACTTCGACCTCTGTTTCTTCAACCTGCACAAGACCTTTGGCGCCCCCCACGGGTGCGGCGGTCCCGGCGCGGGCGCCATCGGCGCCACCGAGGAGCTGGCCGATTACCTGCCCATTCCCCTGGTCGGCTTCGACGGCGACACTTACTTCCTCGACTACGACGTTCCGCACTCCATAGGCCGTACGCCTGGGTTCTCAGTATGGGTGCCGAAGGCCTAATGGAAACCGCGCGTATAGCGGTTCTCAACAACAACTACCTGCTCAAGAAGATCACGGAGATAGACGGTGCCACCTCCCCCTATACGGGCGGGGTGCGAAGGATCGAGCAGGTGCGGTACTCCTGGGAGAAGCTCTACGAGGAGACCGGAATAGACACCCACGACGTGACGCTCCGCTTGGCCGACTTCGGTTTCCACCTCTGGCAGAGCCACCATCCGTTCGTGGTGCCCCAGCCTTTCACGATCGAGCCCACCGAGTCCTATTCCAAAGAGGAATTGGACGAGTACCTGGACGGGTTGCGACACGTGGTACAGGAGGCGAGGACCGAGCCACAGACCGTTAAGCGAGCACCACACAACAGCGTCGTGCACAAAATCGATGACAGCAGTCTCGATGACCCCGAGAAGTGGGCCGTGACGTGGCGGGCCTTCCTGAAGAAGCACGGGGAGAGCTCGGCGAAGATCCGGGGGTAGCGAAAAGAGCGCCCGATGAAGAAACTGGGCCTCATCGTCAATCCCGTGGCAGGCATGGGTGGCTCCGTCGGTCTCAAGGGCACAGACGGCCTCGAGCTACTCCGGCGGGCCGAACAGCTCGGCGCCCTGCCGCAGGCTGAGAAGCGTGCCAAGCAGGCGCTGGCGGCGCTCGTCCCACTCGGCGAGGGCCTGGAGCTTCTCACCTTCAGCGGCAGCATGGGGGAAACCGGCGCGGCTGCCTGCGGGCTGAAGCCACTGGTGATCGGGTCCGGTTCATCTCCGCACACCACACCCGAAGACACCGCGGAGGCCGCGCGCCGGATGGCAGCGCAGGGCGTAGATCTACTGCTGTTCGCCGGCGGGGACGGCACCGCCAGGGACATCTGCGGTGCGATAGGTACCTCTCTCACGGCCCTGGGGATACCGGCAGGGGTCAAGATCCAGTCCGCCGTCTTCGCCACCAGCCCCGCTGCGGCCGGTCAGGTCGCCCAGTCGTACCTCACGGGCGGGATCGGTCGTGAGAAGGAAGCGGAGGTGGTGGACATCGACGAGGACGCCTACCGGCGGGATATCCTCTCGGCTCGCCTGTACGGCTACCTCAAGATCCCGGACGCCAGGCGCCTTCTTCAGGGTCCCAAAGCAGCCAGCGCACCCGACGAGCGGGCGATGCAGAGGGCCATCGCCGCGGAGTTGGTCGAGCAGATGACCGACGATCGCTGCTACATCGTGGGTCCGGGCACCACGTGCAGGCCGTTCATGGAGATGCTGGGTCTCGACAACAGCCTGCTCGGCGTCGACATGATCCGCGCAGGGCGCTTGATCGGGAAGGACATGAGCGAGCGAGAGATCCTCGAGAAATCGGCCGAGGGCATGTGCAGTCTCATTCTCACGCCCGTGGGCGGCCAGGGATTCCTTCTCGGAAGGGGCAACCAGCAGATCTCGCCGGCCGTCATCAAGAAGGTCGGGAAAGGCAACATCATCGTTGCGGCAACAGCCGAGAAGCTGAGCTCCCTGAGGGGAAGGCCGCTCCTCGTCGATACCGGAGACGCGGCAACAGACTCCTACCTCTGCGGCTACTACCGGGTCGTCACCGGCTACCGCGAGAACACTATCTACAGAGTTACCGACTGCGCCTGATCTGGGATGGGCCGGGGGATCCTCTCGCTTCATGCCCACCCCAACCACGTTTCATGACCACTGTGGCCGAAGACTAGGAACCCAGGGCACGGCGGGCGCGTTCTCCCCTCGCAAGCTCGGCACCCACTCAGCGAGGAGCAGCCGTGTCGATCAGACCGATCAGGCAGGTCATCGAGGCAAAGCCCACCGTGGAAGGCGCGGGCGTGAAGTTGCGTCGCGCGTTCGGCTTCGGGAACACCGGCGACTTCGATCCATTCCTTCTGTTCGACGACTTTCGCAACGAGAACCCCGAAGACTTTCAGGCCGGCTTCCCGTGGCATCCGCATCGTGGCATCGAGACCATCACCTATGTCCTGGCCGGTACGGTGGACCACGGCGACAGCCTGGGAAACAGCGGCAC
>JBDHHM010000340.1:0-3031 GCA_039589355.1 Gemmatimonadota bacterium
CAGGCGCTGGAACGCGCCGGCGTACCCGACCTGCCGCTGACGTCGCTCGCCAAGCGCGAGGAGCTGATCTTCACACTCGACAGAAGCGAGCCGCTTCGCCTGTCGCGCCGCGAGCCCGGGCTGCGACTACTCCAGCAGGTGCGAGACGAAGCGCACCGCTTCGGCCTCCAGTACCACCGGAAACGACGCAGCCGCCGCACCCTGCGCTCCGACCTTCTCGATGTGCCCGGCGTCGGGCCAGCGCGCCAGAAAGCGCTCATCCGCGCCTTCGGCAGCCTGAAAGGAGTGCGATCAGCATCGGTGGAAGAGATCGCCGCGGTACCCGGCATCGGAAAGCGTCTTGCAGAACAGATTGCCGCGGCGCTGGCGGAGGCAGCCCAATAAACGCCAAGCCCGGAGAAGACTCTCCGGGCTTTTCCGTGACGGACTACGGCCTACCTACCAAGTAAACTTAATCTAGATGCCGCTCGTCGATTCTGTCAAGGAAGTGCCCCCTCCGAAGGACGTTGACCGAAGAAAGGGCGTGCCCCCGGTGGGACTCGAACCCACACGACCTTTCGGTCACCTACTTGGTAGGTAGGCGCGTCTGCCAGTTCCGCCACGGGGGCACCTTGGCTGCAGGATGGCAGGAACTGGCAGATATCTCGCGCCGCTGCCGCGTAGCCCTACAGACCGTCCCCAGACTAGCGCAAACCCGTCAACAAAGTATCAAAGGCAGGGATCGCACCTCGCCGGACGTCGAATTTCGAGCGTCCAATGTCGAAGCCGTTCCCCCATTCTTGTTCCCACTTCCCACTTCCCCTATTTTCAGCCGCGCTTTACCCGAAATGTCCCCAACGTAAGTGACCGGCGAGCTACATCTGGGGAACGCACGGATCGCCGTGCTCAACTGGCTCTACGCACAGCACTGCGGCGGCCGCTTCGTTCTACGCATCGAGGACACCGATGTCGACCGCAACCTCCCCGGCTCCGAGGACGAGATCATGGACTCGCTCCGGCGGTTGGGGGTCGGCTGGGACGAGGGACCCGACGTGGGCGGCACAGCGGGCCCGTATCGCCAGAGCGAGCGAGCGTCACTCTACCGCGAGTACGCGGAGAAGCTGCTGAAGGCCGGGGCGGCGTTCCACTGCTATTGTCAGCCCGACGAGCTCGAGGCCAAGAAGGAGGCGGCGATCGCCGGCGGTGGGCGCGCGGTTTACGACGGCACCTGCCGGCACCTGACAGCCGAACAGGAAGCTCGCCATCGCGAGCAGGGGGTAGTCCCAGCGATCCGCTTCGTGGTCCCGGCGGAGCAGGTCGTCGTCAACGATATCATCCGCGGCACGATCGTCTTCGACCCAGAGGAGTTCGGCGACTTCGTGATCATGAAGTCGGACGGGCTCCCGACGTACAACTTCGCCGTCGTCGTCGACGATTGCGGCATGGCGATAACGCATGTGATCCGCGGGGTCGGACACCTGGCCAATACACCGCGCCAGGTGATGCTCTACCACGCCCTCGATATGGAGCCGCCGACCTTCGTACACGTACCTCACGTGCTGAGCCCCGACGGCTCCGGGCTCTCCAAACGCCACGGCGCGCGCAGCCTGCGCGAGTACCTCGACGAGGGTTACCATCCCGATGCGCTGGTCAACTACCTGTCGCTGCTCTCATGGTCCAGTCCCAGCGGCGACGAGGTCCTGCCGCCCGACCGGCTGATCGATGAGATCGATCTGTCGCGACTGGGTGCCAGCGACGTGAGGATGGACCCCGACAAACTGGAGTGGCTATCGGGCGAGTACATCCGCCGGATGAGCCCCGAGGCGCTCGCCGAGCGCTTGGCCGAGCACCTCGATCCGGAGTCGTATCCCGACCGCAACGACCACAGGGCGCGCATCGCCCGCGCGATCCAGGAGCGCATCACGACCTTCGGCGGTGCCGCCCGCTTCCTGCCCCAGTTCTATCCGCCCGATCCCATGAACTGGACGCCCGAGGCATTGGAAACGATCCGAGCTCCCGAAGCCTCACGCACCCTCGAGGCCATCCAGGAGGCGCTCGAGTCCGTCGAGGATTGGAACGGCGACACGGTGATCGCGGCGATTCGTGCCGCCGGGGTGGAGGTTGGCGCGAAAGGGAAAAAGCTCTTCATGCCCGTGCGCGCCGCGGTTTCCGGATCCACTCAGGGGCCCGAGCTCGGCGACATATTCGAGATCCAGGGAAGAGACACGTGCCTGCGGGCCATCGAGCAGGCACGAGCGAAAGCCAACTGAACCTGAACCGAGATGAAACTCGACTTCACGCTGACCTGTTCGCGCTGTGAGCGCGAGACCGATACGGCGGGCACGCCGAGCGTCTGCGCCGAGTGCGGCGCCCCGCTGCTCGCCGTCTACCCGCTGGAGAAGATCGCCAAGGAGTTCAGACCCGAGAACCTCGAAGGTCGCCCCTGGGACATGTGGCGTTATCGCGAGGTAATGCCGCTGGGAGCCGATGAAGAGCCGGTGAGCCTCGGTGAAGGCGGCACGCCGCTCCTCTCGATCCCCGCGTTGGCAAAGACGGCGGGCGTTCGCGAGCTTCTGGTCAAAGAGGAGGGACTCAACCCCACCTACTCCTTCAAGGCCCGGGGGATGTCCGCCGCCGTCACGCGGGCGGTCGCCGGCGGCGCGGCCGGGTTCGTCGCCCCATCGGCAGGCAACGCCGCCGACGCGCTCTCCGCCTACGGCGCCCGGGCGGGCGTTCCGGTGAGAGTCTACATGCCCAAGGACACACCGCCTCTGGTGATCGCCGAATGTCGCGCGCTGGGTGCCCAGGTCGAGCTGATCGATGGCGTGATCACCGACTGCGGCGCGAAGGCGCGCGAGTTTGCTCAGGAGACCGGCTACTTCGACGTCTCCACACTCCGCGAGCCCTATCGCGTCGAGGGCAAGAAGACGATGGGCTACGAGATCGCCGAGCAGATGGGTTGGAGCCTGCCCGACGCCATCATCTATCCCACGGGCGGCGGAACGGGGATCATCGGTATGTGGAAGGCCTTCGCCGAGCTCGAGGCGCTGGG
>JBDHHM010000341.1:0-4190 GCA_039589355.1 Gemmatimonadota bacterium
CGTGGGACGTCCAGTACCGGAGCGTCCGAACAGGCTCGACAACCTGGACAATGTACTCTTTTGCGGAGAAAAGTTCCACTCGGAGAGCGGGCGCGCTCACCCGCGGAGCGAGACTCGGAGGGTTAGAGTGTCCTCCTCGACGTCGGGTGCGAGGTTACCGGCCTGCGGGACTTTCCCGTAGCTTTCGCCGCGCAGGACGATGTCGACCATGCGAACCAGGGTGGGATCGGTGGTGGCGCTGCCCGACTGATCGTAGTAGCGGAAGGCCAGCCCGCTATCGGAGGGCGCGCTCAACGGCCCGGTGAGCTTCTCCCAGCTGGCCGCCGCGCCGACCTTGCGGCCGAGCCACCAGCGACCGTCCGCTTCGAGGTACAGTCCGTAGTGGACCTTGCGGAACTGCCGGTACGGCGCTCCGACCTCGACACCGGCGATGGCTACGAGTGGCGTATCGATCGCTATGACGAGATCGGGAGCCACACTCACCCCGCTCCACTGGCAACTCGGTACGCCGCCGGCGCTGGGATCGTACTTACCCGCAACACCGCCTACGAACCACGCGTCGTCACCAGTACCCGAGCCGTTCGCCTCGAAGACCATGGCGCTGTCGTCCGGCGTCGCCGAGAAGTCGCCCCCGGTGGCATAGAGGCCCAACCGCGCCGAACTGTTATGAATGCCGCAGACCACACCACTGCCCTGGACCGAGCGGAGGATGACGTCGTAGGTGCTTACACTGTCGAGGTCGCCCCCGGACGCCGATGCCTGGCGCAGCTCGAAGGCCAGCAAGTTCGCCGCTGACCGGACGCTGGCGCGTACGTCCTGCAGCTCGCGCTGCTTCATGTACAGGCGGTTCTGGCCGATCAGCAGATTGTAGACCGCAGCTATGACCAGCACGCCGACGAACAGGTAGACGAGCAGCTCGATCACCGTGAAGCCGCCCTCTTCAGTGAGGGTCCATCAGCCACGCAGCGAGACCCTGACCGTCAGGGTGTCCTGTTCCACCTGTGGTCCGAGATCTCCCGCCTGTGGCGCCTTCCCGTAGCTTTCGCCACGCAGGATGATGTCGACCATACGAACGGCGGCGGGAATGCTGGTGGTGTCGCCGTTCTGGTCGTAATAGATGAAAGTCAGGCCGCTATCCGAAGGCGTGCTCAGCGGACCGGACAGCTTTTCGTAGTCGGCGGCATTGCCCACCTTGCGGCCCAGCCACCAGCGGCCGTCAGCGTCAAAATAAAGCCCGTACTCGACCGGCCGGAAGGCCCGGAACGGCGCCCCAGGTCGTACGTTCGCCAGCGCGTTAGCGCTGCCGGTATCGAGGTCCTTCCATTCCGCCTTACCCTTAATATCGTCACTCAACTGCGCGTACAGATCGGAATCCATTTTGATCTCGATCTTGAGATCGTTAGCGTCCCACGGGATGCTCACCGTAAACGTGCAGCCGCTCATCGTCGTTTCGCTCTTCCACTTGTCGGCATCGATCTTGATCGTCGCGCGGTTATCGAAATCGGAGCACGTCAGGTCCGGGTTGCTCGCAGTGAACGACACGGTGGTTCCCTGTGCAACCGCATCGTTCGCCGTGATCATGATTCCGCCGCCTTCTTTGTCTGATACCGTGGCAGCGCCTATGATTTCCGCAACAACGTCGGGAGTGGCGGAGTTACCCCAGTCGCAATTGGGCACCCCTCCCGACGAAGGATCCCAGATATTTTTTATGCGCCCGATCACCCACCCGTCGTCCGCCGTGCTGGCGCCGTCGGCTGCGAAGATGAACGCGCTGTCTGTATCCGTAGATTGGAATTCGCCCCAGGTATTGTATAGACCGAGCCGCGGCTTCGTCCCGTGGATGCCGCATACCACGCCCGCTCCCTGCACGGAGCGCAGCCTGAGCTCGTACCTATCGATCTCATAGATGTCGCCACCTGTCGCGGAGGCCTGGCGCAGCTCGAACGCCAGCAGGTTCGCCGATGCCCTGAGACTCCCACGCACATCCTGCAGCTCGCGCTGCTTCATATAGAGCCGCTGCTGGCCGATCAGCAGATTATACACGCCGCCCACGACGATCACCGAGATTATTAAGTAGACAAGCAGCTCCACTATCGTGAAGCCGCTCTCACTCATGCGGCCGCGGCGGGCAACCCTTCCATTCATGCTAGTTCGGATCCGCCATGTATGTGACCAGGGTGTCCTGCACCGTCTCACCCCGGAAATTCTCCCGCGTCATCACCAACGTGATCTGCTTCGGGTCCGTACCCGTCACCGTCCAGCTCATCGGGTAACCCTGAATCGTATCCGACCCGGCAGCCACGTTGTCGTAACCTGTCGCCACCAGGCTCTCCAGCTGCTGCTGCAGCGCCGCCCAGCGGCCCATGTCCACTCGTCCCATGTACACCTGACGCGCCGCTACCCCGCCCGCCGCCGCAAGACCCAGCAGCGCCACCGACAGGATGATCACACCGATCAGGATCTCGATCAGCGTGACACCCTCTTTTTCGCGGAGCTTCTTGATCATGCCTTTCCTCTTCATGCCAATCCTCCGGCGCACACTCGTTGTCGCCGGTTCCAAGAGCAAGCGTTGTGCCGGTAGAGGGTTCAATCGCCTAAGATATTGCCCGACGTGAAGTTATGGCAAATAGCACGGGGGGGGCGACCAACGCCCCCCGGGCCACGGTTCGGTCAAGATGACCGAGCTGTCAGCCAACTAGCCTGTACTTGCTGGGTCGAGTTCGGCCCGACAAACCCTAGCCGGTCGTTCCGACCGCCTGCATCTCGGCCGCCACCTGCTCGACCTCGCGCCAAACACGCAGCAGGTTGCCGCCCCAGAGCTTGCGGATCTCCTCCTCCGTGTAGCCGCGGCGCACGAGCTCGACGGTGACGTTGAAGGTCTCGCTGGCGTCGCTCCACCCCTGGACGCCGCCGCCGCCGTCGAAGTCGGAGCTGATGCCGACGTGGTCGATGCCATCTCCTCGATCTCCCGTCGTCGCGCCCGATACTGGGCTCGCTGCTCATCCGAGAGTGTCGACCACCCCGCGAAATCGGCACCCATCCCCATCTCCTGCCTCAGCGCATCGAGTACCTCCGTCTTCTCGGCCGGGTCCTCTTTGACGAAGGCGCCCAGCGCCACGATCTGGATCACGCCGCCGTTTTCCTTGAGGGCCAGCAGCTGCTCGTCGTCCAGGTTGCGCGACACGTCCGCCAGGGCGCTGGCGCTCGAATGGGAGGCGATTATCGGGGCCCGCGAGAGCCTTGCCGCGTCCAGCATCGACTGACGCGAGGTATGGGAGATGTCCACCATGATCCCCAGCCGGTTCATCTCTTCGATGACCTGCTCGCCGAACTCGCTCACGCCCCCGTGCTCCTCCTCCTCATCGCCTAGCCTGGAGCTGGGATTGGCGGAATCGCAGATGTCGTTGTGGCCGTTGTGGGACAGGGTCATGTAACGGGCGCCGAGCTCGTGGTACCTCTCCAGGAGCCCGAGCTCCCGACCGATCGCGTACCCGTTCTCGATCCCGATGCAGGCCACCAGCCTGCCTTCGGCGTTGATGCGTTCCACGTCATCCGACGAATAGGCCAGCTCGATCTGGTCGGGGTATAGCGCGTCGGTCATCCGGTGGATGGCGTCGAACTTGGCCACCGCCGCGGTCTTCACCGCCTCGTAGTTTTCCGGCGTCCTCTCCGTCTGACCCACGTAGACGATGAAGAAGGCCGCATCGAGGCCACCCTCCCTCATCTTGGGCAGATCCACCTGCCGCTCGCCGCGCTCGCCGGGGTCGACTTCCTCGGTAGCGAAGTTGGCTGGGATGTCGTCGTGGGTATCGATCGTGATCACGCTCAACACAAAGGACGCCGCAACGGCGCCGACCACCGCACTGGTGCGCATGATTCCCTCTCTCGATTTGGTGAGCAGTTGGGCCTCTCGCTACCCTTCGCCCTGCAGCAGTCTCTGGAAGCGCGGCTCCTCGCGCAAGGGATCCCAGGTAGGATCCGCGCTCAGCCAGGGCACCGAGAGGGGCGCGTCGACGGCGAGCAGAGATTCCAGCTCATCTATGGCGGCGGCGTGATCGCCGACCCGCACTAAGATATGAGCCAGGTTATCGGCCAGGGCGGCCCCCGCGTAGGCGTCCTCCGCCAGCGGCAACAGCTCCGTCGCCCGCCTCCCCTCGCGGACCGCGTCCTCGCCGCGGCCCAGGCCCGCG
>JBDHHM010000342.1:0-4203 GCA_039589355.1 Gemmatimonadota bacterium
CTCGCCGACGAGCTGGTCGTTGTGGCGACTCCACCCGCTGTCGCCGGGATCGAGGTTGCGCGGGAGGAGGGCGAGCCGCGGGCCGCGGTGCCCGTGGACCAGGCGCTGCCCGAGCCGACGGCCCACGCCTTCGAGGCACAGAGGACGCTGGCTGAACAAACCGACGCGGAGGCCAAGTCGACCGGGTTCGTCGAGGTGCCACCCGACACCGCAGCTCTCTGGTTAGGGACGGAGCTTCGCACGCTACCCGAGCTGACCCTCGAGCGGGTGGAAGTCGGACCCGGGGCGGCGGTGGAGGGCGCGCAACCGGGCCTGCCGGCGATCCGCCTCGTCTATGAGGACGCGGCCGGCAGCGCGATCGTCCTAACCCAGCAATGGTTTGGGGGGGTTGGTGCGGCGGTCTCAGAGATCGAGCCCGCCATGAAGGTGGAGCCTTCCGGCCACAGAGCCTATCGCTGGCTCGACGGCGAAGGCTACCTGCTCATTCTGGAGGGAGACGTTAGCGGCGACTCGCTGCGCGCACTGGCCGAGCGCCTCCGATAGCTTCAGCGCCGCGCCGTGACGCTCAGCCCTTCCACCTCGAACTCGGCGCCGAGGATCTGCTCCGCCACATAGATGGTGGAGCGCGTGTGCGCCGTGATACCCGAAGTCACCAGCGAGCCGCCCGATATCGACAGGAATGGGATCAGCTGGTCGGCCAGGTGTCGATCGACCGCGGCGCCGGCATTCATCTCGTCGAGTAACGCCCGCGCCGCCTCGCGACCCACATCATCCGCCGGTTTCCCCTTGGCACCCAGCGCCGAGCCGCCGACCGGCGGCCCGTCGTCCGATTCGGTCCACAAGGTGATCCCACTCCCCAGGTTCGCCGCTTCCGAGTACTCGACCACGATCTCGACCCCGCACCCCAACCGCTCCAGCAGGTGCTCGGCCGCATCAGCCTGCCGCTCCGCAACGCCCCGCTCCTGCAGCTGGCTCGTCGCATGGCTCACCCCGCGGATCACCTTTATCTCGCCGGGCGCCGGGAAATTGAGCGAGAACCCGAACCCCGAACCTCCCACGAAGCGCGCCCGCAGCACACCTCCGCCCTTCGGGTAGTAGCCGCGACGCGTTACATCGAGCCGGCCGATCCCGAACGGCTGCAACGTTCGTAGCGTCACGTTCGCCAGGTAGTCCGCCGGCGGGCTCCACGGCACGTCCGTTCCGCCCCTCAACTCGAAGATGAACTCACCCGGTAGGAATAAGCAGGGTAGAAGCACCGCCTGCAGCACCAGCGTCGTCGACCCGGCCGTCCCGACGTCGACGCTGAACGTCCCCGGCCGCACCGGACCCGGGTCGAACACAAGCTCCGTCGAGCCCAGGTTCGCACCCCGCACCCGCGCCCCGCTCACCGCGCCCGCCGCCTCCACCGCCTTCAGGTGCTGCGCCGCCAGCCCCGCCTTCCTGCGACCCGCTCGGATTCGCCGGATGTGCACAGGCTTCGTGGCGTACATCGCCATCCCCAGCGCCTGCCTGAGGATCGCGCCACCACCTTCTCCGTACGAGCCGTCGATCTCGATCATGCCGGGAATCGTCTAGACAAGGAAGCCGCCTTGCTGGCGGCGTTCTTACAGCGGGCTCCGAGCGCCCACCTCGACGGGAGAGACCTGGGGGAGTGCTCCGTGCACTTGAGCATAACCTCAGGCCTCGTCCCGCGCAACGTTTTGGGGGACAAGGGGATCGGCTCTCCGACCCGCACACGGCCGACGCCTATGGCCAGGCTCCACCAGTCGCTAGATGCCCGCTCTGTGGCAGTATGCCACAGCCCGGACAAGAGACCTGCTAGCGCCGGTTTCGTTAAGCTTCTACACGGAAACGAATTAGCATTCTCGACTCGGTCAGGCTTGACGGGTACGGAATGTGCAACCACATTGCGGTTGAGATCCGTTCTCAGTCCTTAAGCCCCGGAGACCCGGATGGGGATCGACCGCGTACCTGTTGGCTGCTGGGCCCGAATCGAGGCGATCGATGATGCGACCGCCCGGCGCGAGCTCACGCGCCTCGGGTTCGAGGAAGGCGCCGACGTGGAAGTGGTCAGCCGGATCCCCTTCGGCCCTGTCGTCCTGCAACGTCGTCACCGCCAGGTAGCGATCGGCCGGGAGCTGGCGCGCCGGGTCCGTGTGACGACGACGGGGCACCGCATCATCGGCGGCAGTAGCCCCGCAACACCAGGAAAGGCTCATAGTACTCGCCGGCAACCCCAACGTGGGGAAGTCGGCGATTTTTAGTGGCCTGAGCGGCAGATACGCGGAGATCTCCAACTTCCCCGGCACGACGGTCGAGGCGACCAGGGGGGTTTGGAAAGATCAGCCGCTGATCGACGCGCCCGGGACGTACGGTCTGGGTGAGCATTCTGAGGAGGAGCGGATCACGACGGATTTGATCGGGCGGGCGGCCATCGTGGTGAACGTGGTCGATGCGGCCCACCTGGATCGTGACCTCTTCCTGACCCTGCAGCTGGCGGAGAGCGGCGTGCCCATGGTCGTCGCCCTCAACCTGATCGATGAGGCGCGCCGCGCCGGCGCGGAACCGGACGCCGCCGAGCTGGAGCGCATCCTCGGTGTCCCGGTGGTCCCGACGGTGGCGGTGACCGGGGAGGGCCTGGAGCAGCTGGGGGAGGCGATCGGGCGGGCGCGGCCGGGCAGCTGGTCGCTGAACGGGTCGGACGACCTGGCGCGGCGCCGGGCGGCCGACGAGCTGTACGCTCGGGTCGTACCGGAGACGCGGAAGCGGCGGCGTATCGCGGAGTGGCTGGGCCGCGCGTCCGTCACGTTGCACTGGGGCATCCCGATGCTCGTGCTCTCGCTGGCGGGCATCTATCTCCTGGTAGGCGTGCTGGTCGCGCAGAACCTGGTGGGCTTCACCGAGGCACGCCTGGGCCAGGAGATGTGGGAGCCCTTCGCGCGCTCGATCGCCGACCGCATCGGGATCGGCGGCCCGCTGGGCGAGATCCTGGTCGGCGAGTTCGGGCTCTTCACCATGACGGTGACCTACGTCGTGTTCCTGCTGGCTCCCCTGGTGGCCGCCTTCTACTTCGCCCTGGCGTTGCTGGAGGACTCGGGCTTCCTGCCGCGGATCGCTACCCTGGTCGACCGGCTGCTCGGCGCCGTCGGCCTCAATGGCCGAGCAGTGATTCCCATCATTCTCGGGTTCGGTTGCGTGACGATGGGGACGATCACGACGCGGCTCCTGGCAACCAGGCGCGAGAAGACGATCGCCACGGCGCTGCTCAACTTCGCGATCCCCTGCTCCGCCCAGCTCGCCGTGATGGCAGCTCTGCTCGCCGGCTTCGGCGGCGGCTGGGTCTTCGCTTACGCGGCGATCATCTTCGCCATGCTCATCGCCGTCGGCACCGTCCTCGATCGGATGCTCCCCGGGAAGTCGACGCCACTGCTTATCGAGTTGCCGCCCCTGCGCTGGCCGCGCCCGAGCGCCGTCGCCCGCAAGACGCTGACCAAGGGCTACTGGTTCATGCACGAAGCCACACCGTGGTTCGCCGCCGGCGCGCTGATCGTCGCCGTCCTCCAGGTCACAGGTGGCCTCGCTGTCTGGGAGCGCCTGCTGCGTCCCCTCATGGTCAGCTGGCTGCATCTGCCGGCGGAGACAGCGCGGGCGATCGTGATGGGGCTGGTGCGGCGCGACTTCGGCGCCGCCGGGCTCTACGATATGGGACTGTCACCCCAGCAAGCGCTCGTCGCCCTTGTGGTGATCACCCTCTTCGTGCCCTGCGTCGCCTCTATCATGGTGATGGTCAAAGAACAGGGCGCCCGCACCGCCGTCCGCATCTGGGTCGGCACCTGGGTCGTCGCCTTCCTGGTCGGCGGCGTAGCGCGGTGTGATCCTCTGGCGGCATCGCAGCGACGCGCCCGACGATATAGACCAGTCGGCCACGGCGCTGCCCGAGATTTGCCCCGCCGCACGCTGCGCGCGCTGCGGCTACGAGTTCGTCCCGTATACCGTCAGCGCCGTCTGCCCCCGCTGCCTCGAGCCGTTCGGCCGCGACCCCTGCTACGGCGGCTGCTTCAGTTGCCCGCTCCTCCCCGGGTCCGCCGAGGGGGCCAAGTAGTCGGCGCCTAGCCGGCCGGACCCCGCACGTTTGTCACCGCCTCGGCCGTCGACTATTCTCATCCTTGTCATACTTCTGCATACGGCCGGCCTGTCCGGCTA
>JBDHHM010000343.1:0-3121 GCA_039589355.1 Gemmatimonadota bacterium
GGCTCTTTCTATCCGGAGAAGCTAGCCCAGAAGGGGTTCCTGGAGTTCTACGCCGGGAAGTTTTCCACCGTCGAGATCAACAACACGTTCTATCGCTTCCCGAAGTCGAGCCTGTTAGAAGGGTGGCGCGATGGCACGCCCGACGGCTTCAGCTTCGCGGTGAAGGCGAACCAGGGGATCACCCACAAGGGCCGACTCCAGGACGTTGAGGAGCTGACCCGCGATTTCGTCGAGCGCTGCAGGCTGCTCGAGGACAAACTGGGCCCCATCCTCTTCCAGCTACCGCCCTACTTCAAGCGAGACGACGGGCGGCTGGCGGACTTCCTCGACCACCTCGACCCGCGGTTGCGCTACGCATTCGAGTTCCGGCACGAGAGCTGGTTCGACGACGCGGTGTTCAAGCTGCTCTCCGACTCGGGGGTAGCGCTGTGCGTCTCCGAGGCCGACAAGCTCGACACGCCTCGCATCGCCACCGGCCGTTTCGTCTACGCTCGCCTGCGCCGAGACGAGTACAGCGCCAAGCAGGCAGCGGCGGGCCGCGATGTATTCGCCTACCTGAAGCACGACGAGGAAGGCGAATCGCCCGAATACGCGCTGCGCCTGCTGGCCGGGGGGTAGTAGGGCCGTGAGAGGCGGGTCGGAGACGGAGGACCACTCGCTCCGGGCTCGCGGGTCGGCGTGGGGGTCCTCTCGCTTCACCGCTCGCGTTCGCCGGCTGTGGGCGTCGCACCATCGCATTCGCTCGCGAGTTTCGCTCGTAGGCCCCCAGCGCCTCCCTGACTGGTCCGCCAGATACGCGATATGACTCTCCGGCCCACTCCAGGAGCCAGGGAGCCGCGGGGTGTGGTCGAGCGAAGTTGGTGTATACGAAGCGAGACCACCCCCCGGCGACCCTACTGCCCGCCGGCGACCTCGCCCGGCGCTGCTTGCCGGAGGGCCCCGGGCGTCCCATGTTTATGCGCCTTTCAGCGGGGGACCAGCCGGAACAGGATGACGGGAGCACGCGGCCAGCGGCGGCGCGGCCGTCCGACATCAAGGAGGGAAAAAGGACATGGCCGGCATCTATCGTTCGCTCTACTACGCCGACGTCACGGTAGGCAGCGGCGGCAGGCTGACCATCCCCCAGGAGAACGGCCAGCGCCAGATGGTCATCTGGAAGTCGGCCCAACAGACAGAGGAGTAGTCCCCCAGCACCCCGGCCCCCCCGGCCCGTCCCGCGGGGTCGGCCCCGACCGTATCAGCCCGCCGGTTTCGAGCTCGCCACCCCGTGGATGTAGTCCTTCAACATCCGATTCTCGAACGCCGTCTTCCGCATGTGGGCGCTCACCACGTCGCCGATCGAGATAATCCCGACCAGCCCGCTCTCGTCCAGAACTGGTAGGTGACGGATCCGATTCTTCGTCATGACACCCATGACGTAGTCGAGATCATCCTCCGGGACACCGATGATCAGGTCCCGTGTCATGACATCGCCGATCAGCGTCGCCTCTAACCGGTCGCAGCGCTCAGCGGCCTCCCGCAGAATGTCGCGCTCCGTGATGATCCCGACGATAACACCGTTCTCCGCCGTTACCACCAAACTGCCGATGTTATGCTCATTCAGCCGCATAATTGCGTCGTGGACCGTCGCCGTCCCACCGATCGTCACGACGTCGGCTCCCTTCTCGCGAAGGATGTCTCTGATCCGCATGGTTGGGGCTCCTTTCCGGCAGGTGCCGCCAGGGCACACACCGCGCACGAGGTTTTCCAGCCCTGGCCGGCGATTTCGCGAGGTGTAGCTGGTCTGCAGAACGACTCCTATTATCGCCTCGGCCGGGCCGCTGCGCCAGCTTTTGAGAGAATGGTTACATATCTTACTTGAGGGACGGCTGGGGCGTTTGTTGGGAATTCGGCAATCCAGGACTACTTGATTAATTGAACAATAGAGCCTTCGAATTCAGAACCGTGGGGTGCCCTCCCCACTCTTCACTCGAAGGCTCAATTGGTCTAGTAGTCAATTAGTCCTGGAGTCTCGATTTCCCACCTACAACTCCTTGACGTAGATATTCCTGAAGTAGACCGGACTCTGATCGTCATGGTTCTGCAGCCCGATATAGCCCTTCGCCGCGAAGTCCTCGACCTTTCCGCGCGGCTCGGCCTCCCAGTCGACGATCTTCACGCCGTTGAGCTCGACCTCGATGCGGCCACCAACGAAGGTGATCTTGAAGTGGTTCCATTCGCCTGGCGGGTTCGAGGCCGCGGCGCTGGGCGCCTCGGCGTCGTAGACGGCGCCGGTCGTATGGATCCCTTCAGAGGCGTCGTCGATCTGGATCTCGAAGCTGTGGTAGATGTAGTCGTCGCTCGTCGGGATCCCCGGCACGCGCACGAAGACGCCCGAGTTCGTTGTCACATCAGAACACTTGAAGTCGAGCTCGAGGACGAAGTCCCCGTACTCCTGGACGGCGTACCAGAAGAGCCCCATGCCGCCGTGCGACCTGAGCACCCCGGTCTCGGGATCGAGCTCGAAGTAGCCGGGCCCGAAGTGCTCCCAGCCGTCCTTCGTGTACGTGCCGTCGTGCTCCTTGAGGATCTGCTCGTAGCCCGGCCCCATGAAGGTCTCATACCCCACGTAAAGCGCTAGCGGCGCCAACACGATAACTAGAACTACCAGCACGCGCCTCATGATGTCTCCCATCCGTTTCCAACGTTAGACGTTCAATGTTCACTTGGAACGAGCCGGGTTCCACTCTCCTCTCGCCACGGCCGGTATGTACTCGTCCAGCCCCGGCGGCGGGAACGGAATCGTCTTCTCCTGCTCGGCGCTCATGTACGCCGTCATCAGCAGCTCCGCCACATTGACCCCGTCGCTGAAGTTCTCCGCGGGGCGTACCCCTGCCAGAAACGACCGAATCATATGACGGTTCTCGCCGGTGTAGCCGTACTCGCTTTCCTCGTCGCTCACCACCGGCATGAGCCCTGTCTCGGCGTTCTGCTTCTCCACCAGGTCCTCGCCGACATCGCCCTGCACCATCCGCGAGAAGAAGATCTTCGGGCCCGCGTCCAGCGAGTTGACCGACAGCGAGTACTCGGGACCGAGCAGCTCCATGCTCAGGCGTAGCCCGGCCCCGACGAAGCACCACGA
>JBDHHM010000344.1:0-2560 GCA_039589355.1 Gemmatimonadota bacterium
GTACTGTGGCGGCCGGCTGGGCTCAGCTTTCCGCCGGTCCGACCGGCTGCGCGTGCGTGATCTCGGCGACAGCGGCCTCAGGGGTCTTTACGATCAAGAAGTAGGCGAACAGCAAGCTGGGCCAGCCGTGGAAGGCCAGTCGGTACATCGAAGTGTTGACGTGCCAGTCGAGATCGTACGGCGTCACGACGTATACAAAGAGGTAGGCCGCCAGGACCAGGCCCAGCGCAACCAGCATCGTGCCCATACTCTCTCGCTTGACCCCCCTCTCGCCGCGGCCCACAACCAGCAGGTAGAGCACCAGCACCAGAGGCGCTGCCACGAGCCAGCCGCCGAGTGCCAGGAAGCGTTCACCGAACGACTTCAGCACGTACCCGAGCCTCCAGGGCGTGGTCAGCCGGTCGATGATGTCGGCGGGCTGCAGTGAAGCCAGTAGATCGTTGCCGGGCGCGACCCCCCACTTGAATCCGACGATCAGAAGCAGCATCGGCGCCAGCCCGAGGAGCATGACGCCCTGGCGGCGAAGAGCCTGCTTCCAGCCTCGCAGGTGGGCGATCACCAGCACGTGGGCGATAAACAGGGCAAGCACGAAGAGCAGACCTTCGTTTTTCGTCCAGGCGGCGAGGCCCGAGGTCAGCCCCGCGAGCGCGACGAAACCGGTACCCCCTTCCTTCACCGTATCGGCGAGCGCAAGTGCAACGAACGTTGCCAGCATGAAGAAGGCCAAAGGGACGTCGGCGTATTGATTCGCCCCTTCGTAGACCAGCGAGTTACAGCAGAGAAGTACGATTCCGGCCAGCAGGGCCTGGCCGCGGCTGCGCAACGACGCGAGCGCTCCCAGTAGCAGGAAGGCCGTCGCGAGGGTAAAGAGCAGGCCCACCAGAATCGGCACGACCTGCGGCTCGGAGCCGATGAAACTCCACGCACGCGCGGTGGCGCCGGGTACGAGTAGGGGATAGTCGGCGTGCGTCCAGGTTCCCAGCAGACCCGAGAAGGCATCCTTCCAATGGTCTGCCCCGCGAAACAGGAAACGGGCGCGCAGGTTCCAGATGGTCACGGCGTCCCAGCCGCCGTGTGGGTAAGTCGCCGATCGGTAGCCGAACGTGACGAGCGCTGCGATGAGCGAGACGGCGAACCCCGGGGCCAGTAGCCAGGAGACGAACGGTGCCCCGCTCGGGCGGCCTCCGGAATCGCGGGGAACGGTCAGCGCTCCGCTTCGGATCCGGCGAAGCATCAGACCGAGCAGGATCGCCAGGCCCAGGCCCTCAACGACTAGGTACTCCACCGAAGAACCGAAGCCGACCAACCCGATGAAGAAACCCACGGAAGACAGACCCAGCCCCAGCCCGGCGCCCAACGCCAGGATCAAAGGCAGGTCTCCTCTCGAGGCTCGCTCCCGCGGCCAGAACGTGTATAGAAGCAGAGAGCCGCCGATCAGCGGGATCAGAAACGCGGGCGCCAGCGCAGCCGTCATCGCTCCGCACCCTCGAGCAGTAGGATGCCGTTACCCAAGTCGCGCCGCACAACCAGTCCCGCGGGGTACGCTCTCCCAGCCGCCGGTTCGGTCGTCGCGTCGGCGGGATAGTTGCCTACCACGATCGGTAGATCGGTCCCTCTGAGCACGATGACCGGAGCGAGCGAATACTGGGTGAGGAAATAGTCCTGCAGGGCCTCGACGGTTGTGAACGAACCGCCGTTCCAGCCGTCGCTGGTGTAGCCCACGACGCCGCGCGGCGGCAGATGCTCTCTCAACGGCCGCAGCCGCTCGTCCTGTTCGCTCGTCCGCTGAGCGCCGGCGGCCGGGGTCGCGACATGCGAGTCTCGATACAGCGCGATGGTTTGGTAGAGCGCCTCCGCGCTCCCGGCGAGCGCCAGGAAAACGGTAGCCGCCAGCACGACTCGGGCCAGCAGAGGCCGGTGGGTTCGCATACCCGCCAAGATACCGGCCAGGCGTCGATTCAGCCACGAAAGTGTCATTGTGGAACCCGGCGCCGCGGGGCGGGCGTTGACTCGGGGAGGGCCAGACTGCATGCTGATTCAGGCGTGGAGACAAACTCTGGAGGGATTCCAATGATGTATCGGCCCTTGCTACGGAAACGCGCTGCGGCTCGGCGTCCGAGCGTGCGGCGCCGCCTGCTTGTGCTTCCCGTCCTCCTGGCTCTTCGCCGTGCTGGTGTTCCCCGGCTACATGCCCTTGCGCGTCAAATGGGCGGCCGCTCCCAGGGGCGCCGACTCGTTCAACAACCGCCCCCGTTTCGAGATCGCCGTCTATGAGCTGCAGAAGCTGTTCCTGGACGAGGAGGACTACGTTGTACCGCCGACGGTGGCCCGCGTCATGCCGTTGGATGAGTATCCCAGGAAGGATGCCGTGCTCACAACGTTTCGCAACATAGATGCCGTGGTGGTTTTGATGCAGTACTGGCTGAGCAACGTCACCGACGAAGATGTCTACGACAAGAACCGAACCAAGGACGATTCGCTGTACGCCCGCCACCTCGCCGACATGAACATCCTGACTTGTCTAGTCAGGCACGCGGATGCGAACCCGGGCAACGTCCTG
>JBDHHM010000345.1:0-2163 GCA_039589355.1 Gemmatimonadota bacterium
TGTCGGCACGAGCCCGACCGGTGTCAGCGACCTGTCTATCAGGCAGCTCGCCGGGGGACCCGAGCGGCAGATCACGTTCGATCGTCGCCCGAAGCGCGCGCTCAGCTGGTCCCCTGAAGGGGACCGCATCGCCTTCCTCTCCGAGACCGGACGCGGGCCCTGGCTGATGACGGTCGATACCGTGTCCGAACGCCTGCGGCGTCTCGGGGACGAACCGGCCCACCCGTACGGCCAGCCCACCTGGTCACCCGACGGTCGGCGCGTGCTCTACCGGGTGCTCAACCGCGCTGGCCTTGCCTTGGTGGACGCGGAGACCGGTCGCAGCCTGACGGCGGCACCGTCCACTGGCGACCGCCAGCTCCAAGCCGTGTTCTCACCTGACGGGCAACGCATCGCGGCCGCCCGGTCAGGTCCGGACGGCCGCGGCATCTGGATCAACGAGCTGGAGGACGGCGCGTCAACCCGGCTCACCACCGGGCGCGACCGTCCCCTCCTATGGACCGAACAGGGAGATCTCTACTTCGTGCGGCAGGACCGTCCCTACCGCGGCACGCAGGTATTCCGCCAGGCCGTCGCCGGAGGGAGCGCCGCCCAGGCCTTTCTCCTACCGTTCCCGTGTGACGTCGCGGAGGTCGCGATCAGCTCGGACGCCGAGTACATCGTCTGCTCCGTCGACGACTTCCCGTCGGACGCTTGGATCCTCGACGCGCCCGACCCACGGTGACTCAGCCGCTCAGTACTGGCAGATCAGAATGCCGGAGATCAGCCCCGACTCGCAGACCTGACCGTCACAGCAGTGATAGCCCTGCAAGTCGTTGTTCTCCAAGTACGACTGGGTACAATTCTCTCCACTCGACAGGCAGTTCTCACCGCCGCAGCCCGACTGCGTTGCCGACAACCCCAGCGCGAACCCCAGGCTCAGGATCAACAGCAGCGTCGCAAACCCCACGCCGCCCTTCTTGAGGCCCTGCTTCAGACGCAGGCGCACGAACAGCCTCCTTTCGGCACAGATCTCCGATGGGACTCGTCCTGCTTCCGCTCATTTCGGCGGCGAGGCTTGAAGACAGTGTGAAATTCGCGTGAATCGTACGGCGGGCCCCCTGGCGCCGCGAAACAGCGAGGCCCCGGCACTGCGCCGGGGCCTCGTGATCTCACGGCAGGCGAGCGACATCGGTCGCGCGCCGCCGAAGTATCGGATCTACTGTGCTACGGCATCGCGGCGATCCAGGACCCGTCCTCCATCCACTTCTCCCTGAGCGCCTGGAGGTAACCGGTGCCTTCGAGCGCCCGGTAGTAGTTCTCGACTACGTTGCGGAACTGGGCGTCACCCTTCGGCAGCGCGATGCCGATCGCCTCGATCGTGAGCGGCTCGTCTAGAGTGAGCAGACCGGAGTTGGGATGGCGCAGGACCGAGAGCAGGCAGATCGGCATGTCGGCCACCATTGCGTCCACTTCGTCCGACAGTACCATCTGCACGCCCTGGTCGTAGTCCTCGATCGCCGTAAACTGCGCCGTCGGGAGGTGGCGCTCGACGAAGCGCTGGCTGGTGGAGTTCCTGAGCGCCACCAGCTTGAGATTCGCCTGGTCGAAGTCCTCCGCCTCATCGACCATCGACAGCGCACGGGAATTGGTCAGGATCGACATCCCCGAGAGCATGTACGGACCCACGAACGACACGCGGCGCGACCGCTCGGCCGTGATCGTCATCCCGGAGATGACCATGTCGATCTCGCCCGCCTCCAACGCGTCCAACAGCTCGCCGAAGGGCCGCGTGACGATGTTCAACTCGGCGTCCATGGCCGCCGCCAGCGCCGTGGCTACGTCCACGTCGATCCCCATGATGTCGCCCGAGCGGTTGCGCATGTTGAAGGGCGGCTGGTTGCCGGACATCCCGACTCGCAGCTCACCCGTCTCCACCACCCGGTCCAGCACGGGCGAGTCCTGAGCGGCGGCGGTGTTGATGCTTGCGACCAGGCCGCCCACGAGGAGCAGGCCCAGCGCGATGATCCGATGTACTCGTGACATTCCGTTGCTCCTGCTTGGTGTTCAATGACCCTGCCGTTCCCGTCCCCGCCCCACTCCGAAGGCCGCGATGGTCCGGTCCAAGGAGCCCACTTCAGGTGGCGACGTATTGTAACCCGGGGACCCGGCAACTCAACCCGA
>JBDHHM010000346.1:0-2155 GCA_039589355.1 Gemmatimonadota bacterium
ATCAACACGTCGTTGCCGATCGCCGATTCGAGACGCGTGCGCAGGCTCTCGGGGTCGTCGCGCGCGATACCCAGCATGACCGGCTCGCCGCTGGCCTCCTGCACCTGGGCGGCCAGGGCATAGGAGTTCGAGTTCATTATGCGACGGCCGGCGTGTACCTCGTCCAGTTCGTCGAAGTCGGCCAGCTCGTTGCCGGTCGCCAGGATCCCGACCTTCGGCTGGCGGTACACTGGGACCGACGGCTGCCCCAGCATCGCCAGCACGCCGATCTCCGCCGGCCGCAGCAGGGTGCCGGCAGTGAGCGGGCGCGCGCCGACCTTCAGGTCCTCCCCGCGGCGGCGGATGTTGCGGCCCGCATCGCTCCCGTCGATAACCTTAACCGTGCCCGGCTCGGGACCGGGCTCGGTGTGCTCGAGTCGGGTAACGCCGTCGGCGCCCGTCGGTACCGCCGCGCCGGTCATCACGCGGATCGCTTCGCCCGGCCCCACGGCGCGTGTAGGGAAAGCCCCGGCATGTACTTCGTCAATCACCCTGAGGACCACCGGTTTCTCTCGGCTCGCCCGGGCCACGTCCCGAGAGAGAACGGCGAACCCGTCCATCGCGCTGTTGTCCCACGCCGGATGCGTGACGACCGACTCCACGTCGGCGGCCAGGACGCGTCCCAGTGCGACGCTCAGGCGAACAAGTTCGCGGTCCAGTTCGCCGACTCGCGACAAGATGATCTCCCGGGCTTCATCCACCGAGAGCCAGTCGGGCTTTCGCGGTTGACGGGCGATGTCGGGCCGCTTCGTCATCGCGCGCCGCCCTCCATCCTGCGGACCGCCTCCTCGGCTCGCTCGCGGTCCTCGGGTGTGTTGACGTTGAGGAACATGAGCTCGGGATCACCGAAGCGGGCGACGTCGTCCAGCGGTAGCGTCCTCACGGGGATTTCGTCGAAGAAAGAGATGACATGGCGGTCGCCCCGTTCGAGCGCCGCTTCGATAGCTTCGCGGCAGCCGCTGCCGTACCAGGCGCAGAGCGGTTCCAGGCCGCGGCGCGATTCGCTCTCCGGCGCAACGACTTCGTCGCCGCCAGCGTCATTGACCAGTTCTCTGAGAAGCTGCGCCGAGAGGAACGGCATGTCGCAGGCGGCGACCAGCGCGCCCAGGTAACCGGCCTCCTCCGCCCAACAGACGGCGGTGTAGATCCCGCCCAGGGCTCCGAGCCCGGGCCGCAGGTCGGAACGCATCTCCAGGCCGAGCGCTCGATACGTGTCGAATTCGTTGGCCACGAGCACCACGCGACCGGCCGCCTCGCGCAGAGCGCGGATCGCCCGCACCGCGATCGGCTCGCCGCCGACCGCCTCGAGCGCCTTCGGCTGCCCCGCGTAACGGCGGTTGGCACCGCCGGCCAGCAGGGCGGCGAAGGTGTGGGCTTCGCCTTCGTTCGCTTGGCTCACAGCAGGCGCTCGCGCCTGAGCTCCTTGTGCAACGTTCTCAGGCACTGGTCCATGACGACGGTGATCCCGGCGCTGCGCGCCTCCAATGCGGCCTCTTCGTTCAGGACGCCCAGCTGCATCCAGACCAGCTTGGCGCCGATCTCGAGGGCTTCCTGAACGTGTGGCAACACGAGGTCCGAGGCGCGGAAGATGTCGACGATGTCGATTGACCCTTCGGCTTCCCGCGCGCTCAACAGGTCGGGGTAGCTTTTGACCCCGAGGATCATGTCGTGCTTGGGGTTGATGGGCACGACGGCGTAGCCCTGCTCCATCAGGTAGCGGGCGATCGAATTGCTGTCGCGGTAGGACTTCGGGGAACAGCCGACGACTGCGATCGTCTTCGCGGCTTTGATAATCTCGATTGTCTGGGGATCGAGCAGCATGGTCTCTATAGTCGTTCCTTGAGGTCGAGTGCCGGGAGCCCGTACTTCGGATCGACCGCACGCTGCAGCGGCTCGCTTCCGGCGTGTAGGGCCACTTCGAGGGTAGGTCGCACGATCCCTTCGCGGAGGTGGCCGCCGATCACCGAATAGTCGCGCCGCCCCAGTGTGACGTGCGTGTGTACCAGAAGCTCGCCTTCGTGCATCGCCACGTTACCGACGAGCGCCAGAACCTCCATCTGCTCGTCGAACTCACGGTCCAGGTACTCTTTCGATTCGGTGTCGAAGAAGGCGACGC
>JBDHHM010000347.1:0-3423 GCA_039589355.1 Gemmatimonadota bacterium
TGGGGTCGGCGCGCCGCCAGGCCTCTGCCAGTTCCGCGATGGTGTACGAGTGGATACGCTCGCGACAGGCCTCGCTGCTCATGCCGGTGAAGCTCGCGAGATCGTCGAGGTCATCGTCGCTGAGGAACACGGGGTCGAAACGAGCCGCTGCGGTCTGCTCCAGGCGGTCGAGTTCCATCACTGACTAACCACCCATTCGTGATCGACGTAGACCGGCCCGTCGGTGGAGAGGTGGGCCTGGGCGGCCGGGCCGGTACACTCGGCCGTTTGGGTCACCCTGAACGCGCCGATCGGCTGCCAGTCGAAAAGGTCGCCGTAAGCCTGCTCGGAACGCACCGAGCACCAGACCTGATAGACGCGGGGAAGCAGCGGCACGGATCGCAGTCGGCAGGAGACGGTCATCCGCCCGTCGACCCGGTCCGGGGCGCCACCGTCTACCAGCATGCTGCAGAGGACGAGGTTGCCCGGTCGGCCATCGGTGATCCCGATGCTCACATGCGGTCGGTTGACGGGCACCAACGCCTCGAAGCCGAGCCTGATCTCGATGTCCTCGCCGGTCTCGAAGGCGTAGCGCTCCGCGCCGCTCGCCTCGTGGCAGGTGGTGCTGACGAGCTGCAGGTAGCGTGAGGGATGTGGCGTAACATTCTCTGCCAAGCGGTGCTGGTGAGCCGAGTCGACCCAGTCGAGATAGGAACGTAACACGTCCTTGGCGCTGCCATCGTTCTGCACCTGACCGTCGAGGAGAAAGATGCCTCGTTGGCAGATCGCTTCTACGGCCGAGAGGTTGTGGGAAACGAATAGCAGAGTGCGGCCTTCTGCGACCAAGCGGGTCATCCGCTCGACACACTTCGCCTGGAAGCCGGCATCGCCTACGGCGAGTGCCTCGTCGACGACGAACACCTCGGGGTCGAGGTGGGACGCTATGGCGAAGCCGAGCCGCAGCTGCATTCCCGACGAGTACATCTTCACGGGCGTATCGATGACGTGACCGAGTTCCGCGAACTCGACGATCTCGTCGAAGCGGCGGCGGACATCCGTCTTGCTCATCCCGAGGATCTGCCCGTAGAGCCAGATGTTCTCTCGGGCGGTGAGCTCGGGGTGAACGCCCGAGCCGACTTCGATTAGCGCGCCGACCCGGCCGCGCACCCGCGCCCGACCATCGGTCGGATAGGTGATCCTCGAGATGATCTTCAGAGCGGTCGTCTTGCCGGCACCGTTCGGCCCGATGATCGCGAACGACTCGCCGTCACCGACCTCGAAGGAGATGTCCTGGAGGGCGAGGATTCCGCGGGGCGCGGGGCGCGCACCGCGTAGTCGCTGTGGTATCTGTCGCAGCGCCGCGCCCAGATCCTGTCGGAGCGACGCGTACCGAGGACCGCCACCGCGATATCGCTTCGTTACGCTGTCGAATCGAACCGACCAGGTCATCGCCACTCGCTCACGAATTTACCTGGGCCTCCGGGGGCGACCCCGTTGGGGAGGTCCCACCATGTTCAGCGGCTGCGCGGAGCAGCTCGAGCTCTGCTGGGATCACCGTCTCGGCTGCGCAGCGCTCCACGACGTGGGCCCGTGCGCTTTGGCCCATCGCTCGAAGACGCTGGCGATCGCTCGCCAGCGCAAGAATCGCCCGCTGTAGACTCGCCGGGTCACCCCGGCGCACAAGGTAACCGTCGGCCCCGTCGCGCACGAACTCGGGGATGCCGCCGGCACGGGCGGCGACGACGGGGAGGCCACACGCCATGGCCTCGCACATCGCGACACCCTGGGCTTCCGTGCGAGCGGGAGCGACGAAGTAGTCGAACTCGTTCATCAGCGTCGGGACTTCGGCGTGCGGGACCGCCCGCTCCTCCAGGGTGACCGCCGCGTTAGACGCGTCGATCTGCTGCCGTATCAGCTTGGCCTCGGGTCCCGTGCCGACGATAGTGAGTTCCGTTTCGTGGAGACCGGCGTAGGCGGCGATCGCAACGTCTAGCCCGTACTTCGGAGCGAGCCCGCGTAGCGCCAGTCCCCGGGGGCGCTCGTCCGTTTGCCGTGCCGGCGGCGCAGGTCGGAAACGGCGCATGTCCACCGGGTTCGCTATCGTCTCCGTGCGCGGGTGCACAAAACGCATGCTGCGTTCGGCGGTGCGCCGCATCCATTGGGAGACGGACCTGGCCAGGAACCGCCGCAGCCGCCACAGCTTGCGCGCATCGTGGGGGAGCGACAGAGCTCGCGCCAGCCCGCGATGGTAGCCGTGGAGTGCCGTAAACATGGCTTCGTAGCCATGAACCCACACGACCCGCGGCAGGGACAGCCGCTCGGACAGGCGCGCGTGCTGGCTGCCCGGGTAGGGCGTGTGCAGCGCGACGACGTCCGCGGTGAATCGCTCGCAGTCCCCTCGGGCCGTCTCGACGCTGCCAGATACGATGGGGATCCGCTCGTATTCGCTGTCCGGCGGAGCGCCTCGCCGTGGGCGATACACCCGGACCTCGTGCCCTGCGGCCTGGTAGGCGGAGGCGCGGGTATGAACGTAGACACCGCTTCCCGGACTGGTATGATCCGGGTAGTACTCCGTGAGGATCGCGATCTTCATTCGATTTGCGAACCGGGCGGATCGGGCAAGGGGAGCACTCTAAGATGAGCGCACCCCCAGCCCGATTGCAACCTTGGGGTGACGTTGACGAGGCGTGCGGGCGAGCCGATCTTTCACTGGTCCTCTGCTCCGCGTTGTCCGTCACCTGTCCTGCTTGGGGTCCGTCTTTTTACTCGCGATAGGATGAAGCGAGCAACCACTATCGTCCCGATCGTCGGAGCCGCCCTCGCGCTGTTGGCGGGTCTGGCCGCCCAACGCATGGGTGTGGTCGCGGTCGCGGGACTGATCGGCCTCGGCCTGGCCGCGGCGGCCTTCATCGATCTCCGCATCACCCTGCTGGCGATCGTACCCGCAATGATCGTCCTTCCCGAGCTGCCGCTGGCGCTGCCAGTGCGGACCGAGGACCTGCTCCTCGCTCCGCTTGCCGCGGCCTGGTTGACGCGCCTGGCTCTGGGACTCGAGAGCCTGCCCAGGACACCGCTCAACCGTCCGCTGTTCGCTATTATCGTCGTCGAGTTAGCGGCTGTTCTTTGGGGCGCCTACCGCGGTAGCGCCGGCATCTCGGCGGAGCTCTACAGCGCCTCGTTCTTCTTCTTGAAGACGGTGGAGGTGACGCTGATGTACTTCATCGTCATCTCGGCGATCCGCAGCGAGCGCGATCTTCGCCTCTTCACTTACGTCTTCTGTGCGGCCGCCGCGGCGCTGGGGATCTGGGGAATGTTCGAGCGGAGCACCGGCACGGGCGAGGCAATCACGGGGCCGGCAGGCCACGGAGGTTACAGTCTCCTCGGTCTCACCTTTGTCGTGCTGCTGGCGGTCTTGACGAGCCTGTTTCTCACCCAGCGTTCGCG
>JBDHHM010000348.1:0-2147 GCA_039589355.1 Gemmatimonadota bacterium
CGGGAGAGGATGCTCAATGAAGATTCTGATCGTCGGCGCCGGCGCCGTCGGTTTCCATCTCGCAGAACACCTGTCGGAAGAGGGGCATGACATCGTGCTCATCGACCAGGACAAGCAGCGCGCCGCTAGCGCCCAGGAACTGCTGGACATCATGACGATAGTCGGCAACGGCGCCAGCCTCGCGGTCCTCGAGCAGGCGGGTGTCGCCGATATCGATCTCCTGGCAGCGGTCACGAACGTGGACGAGGTCAACCTCGTCGCCTGCATGTCGGCCGGGCCGTACAGCATAAAGACTAAGGTCGCCCGCGTCTCGAACCCCGACTATTTCGGCGAAACGTCCCGGCACCGCGGCGCGCAGCGGGGCGTCGACAGGATGATCAACCCGGAGATGGAGTGCGCCTGGGAGACCTTCCAGCTACTGCAGTCGGAGGCGGCCAGCGAGTTGGCTTTCTTCGCCGGCGGCCGCGTACAGCTGCTCGGCCTCACAGTGCGCGAGGGTGCGCCGGTCGCAGGTAAGACGTTGGCCGAGGTCGCGGCGTCGGAGAAAGACCGGCGCTACCTGACGGTGGCGATCAGGCGCGGCGAGCGGACTATCGTGCCGAGCGGCGACAACCGATTCCAGGCCGAGGACCTGGTATACATCATCGGCCAGTCGACGCAGATGCCGCGGGTACTCGAGCTGGCCGGGTACCACGACTTCAAGCTGCGACGCGTGATGATCGCCGGCGGCGGTCGCATGTCGGTCTACCTGGCCAAGATTCTCGAGGACCACGACATCGAGTGCACGATCATCGAGGCGGATCGGGCGCGCTGCATGCAGCTGGCCGAGGATCTGAAGAAGACGCTCATCCTGCACGGCGATGCGACGGACATGGAGTTGCTCGAGATGGAGGGCGTCGAGGGACTGGACGGCTTCGTCGTATTCACCGGGAGCGACGACACGAACATGCTGAGCAGCCTGCTGGCCAAGGACCTGGGCGTTCGCAAAGTCGTCGCGCTGATCAACAAGATCGATTACATCCCGTTGGTCAGGAAGGTAGGGATCGACGCCGCCGTGTCCCCGCGGATCTCCGCGGTCAACACGATCCTGAAGTACGTGCGTCGTGGGATTGTCGTCTCGGTCGCCGCCCTGCGCGGGATCGAGGCGGAGGTCATCGAGTTCAGCGTCGAGCCGGGCAGCCGCATTGCCGGGCGGGCGCTGGCCGAGATCGATTTCCCAAAGAACAGCCTGGTGGGCGCGGTAATCAGGGGCGACGAGGTGATAGTGCCGACCGGACAGCTCGCTCTGGCACACGGCGACAGGGTTGCGGTGCTGGCGCTGCCGGATGCCGTTAACGCCGTCGAGAAGCTCTTCCAGTGACCGGCCCGCACACGAGTTCGACGAACGACGTCATCCACATAACCGGCCCCATCATTGCCGCCGTCGGCGCGGCCATGGGTATCTCAGGGATAGTCGCGCTGCTGTACCGGGGCTCGGATGCCGTGCCGCTCATCGCGTCGGCCGGGATCGCCATCGTCGTCGGCGTCGCGATGAACCGCTTCACGTCGAGACCCGACGATATCTCGATCCGGGAGAGCTACATCACGGTCAGCCTGGCGTGGCTGAGCGCCGCCGTCTTCGGGGCGCTCCCCTACTTGTTCGCCGGAGTCGCGTCGCCGCTCGACGCCTTCTTCGAGTCGATCTCCGGCTTCACCACGACGGGTGCTTCGATCTTCCCCAATCCCGAGTCGCTACCGCGCGGGATCCTGTTCTGGCGCGATATGAGCCAGTGGCTGGGCGGGATGGGGATCATCGTCCTGGTGGTCGCCGTGCTCCCGTTCCTGGGCGTGGGCGGCATGCAGCTGTTCCGGGCCGAGGTCCCGGGCCCGACGCCCGAACGGTTGCGACCGCGGATCCGCCAGACGGCGACTGTGTTGTGGCGAGTTTACGTCGGACTGACCGCGGCGCAGGCCGTTCTCTACCTGGTGGGCGGCATGAGCGTGTTCGATGCGGTGACCCACGCGTTCGGCACGATGCCGACGGGCGGCTTCTCTCCGCATACGGATTCGATCGGATACTTTTCGTCACCGTACATCCAGTACGTGACGATCATCTTCATGTACTTCGCCGGCGTGAACTTCGCGCTGCACTACCGCGCCCTGCGGGG
>JBDHHM010000349.1:0-3716 GCA_039589355.1 Gemmatimonadota bacterium
CCGACGTCAGTCGTGAGCAGAACACGAGAGGGCGGCGCTGTGCTGCCCTCTTTTCTTTGTGTGGTGCCGGAGGCAGCGCCTTTAGCTCAGCCTGCGCCGCCCGCCGCCTCGCGCAGCAGGTTCCGCGCGACCACCAAGCGCTGGATCTGGTTCGTGCCCTCGTAGATCTGGGTGATCTTCGCGTCCCGCATGTACTTCTCGATCGGGTAGTCCTTGCAGTAGCCGTAGCCGCCAAACAGCTGGACGCAGTCGGTCGTCACCTTCATGGCGACGTCGGTGGCGAACAGCTTGCACATCGCCGAGATCTTGCTGATGCTCTTGTGCCCCGAGTCGATGGTGCGGGCGGCGGTGTGCACGAGCTGGCGGGCCGCCTCGATCTGCGTCGCCATGTCGGCGAACATCCACTGGACGCCTTGGAACGAGCTGACCGGCTGGCCGAACTGCTGGCGCTCGTGGGTATACTCGGTGGCCAGGTCGAGGGCGCCCTGGGCTAGTCCGACCGCCTGTGCGGCGACGCCGGGGCGGGCCCGGTCGAGGGTGATCATGGCGTGCTTGAAACCGCGTCCCTCTTTGCCGCCCAACAGGTTCTCGGCGGGTACCCGGCAGTCCTCGAGGTGGATCTCGACGACGGGCACGCAGCGGATCCCCAACTTGTCCTCGTGCTTGCCGACGCGGTAACCGGGGGTCCCCTCCTCGACGACAAACGCCGATACGCCGCGCGCCCCGCGATCCGGGTTGGTAACCGCGAAGATGATGTTCAGCGACGCGACGGCGCCATTTGTGTTCCACTTCTTCTCGCCGTTGAGCACGTAGTCATCGCCGTCGCGCTGGGCGCGGGTGATCATAGACCCGGCGTCAGACCCGGCCTTGGCTTCAGAGAGCCCGAAGGCGACGAGCTTCTCTCCCGCCGCGACGGCGGGAAGCAGGCGTTCCTTCTGCTCGTCGGTCCCGCCGACGAGTATCGGGAACGACCCCAGTGCGTTCACCGCGAAGGCGACGCCCATGCCGCCGCAGGCGCGTGAGAACTCCTCGACCACGACGCAGAGATCGAGCACACCGCCGCCGAGCCCGCCGTACTCCTCCGGAATCCAAACACCGGAGAGACCCGCCTCCTTGACCGCCTTCTGGACCTCCCAGGGATACTCCTGCGCGACGTCGTATTTCGCAGCGACGGGACGCATGGCCGTCTCGGCCAGCTCCCGGGCACGCGCCCTGAGTTCGATCTGCTTGGGGGTGTAGAGTTCCTCGATCATTGCTCGCTCGTCTTTCCGCATGTGGCGTCCAAGGGATGCCTGTCGACAAGTCCGTCAGGACTTGGATGGGGCCGGATACTGAGGATGTGACTTCGCGGTTAAAATGGGCCGGTTCGCCCCCCGGGGCAAACCGGCCCGTAGCCACCGCAACCTTCCCTAGCTCATCTCTCTGATCCGTATCTCGATCCCTTCGACCCCATCCAGCAGCCTCACGAGCTCGTTGGGGTCCGTACTGCCGAAGTGGTAAGGATAGAGGACCCTGGGTCGGAACGCTTTCGCCGCTTCGGCGACCATCTCCGGCGTCATCGTGTACGGCAGGTTCATCGGCAGGAAGGCGACATCGATGTTCTCGAGCGCCATCATCTCGGGAGTGTTCTCCGTATCGCCGCCTATGAAGACGCGTGTCTCCCCGAACGTGATGACGTACGCGTTCCCGTTCCCCTTCGGGTGATATGTGGACGAGGTTGTAGGCGGGAACCGCTTCGATGCCGATGCCATGCTCCGTCCGGGTCTCGCCGTTATCCAGCACGATCGCCCCGTCCACCCTGCCATCGCAGGACCGCGAGTAGACGACAACCGTCTCCTCGGTCCTGACCGCCGCGATAGCGTCGGGATCGAGGTGATCGCCGTGCTCGTGCGTAACGAGGACGAGATCGGCATCCGGCATCGTGCTGTAGTCTGCCGCTCGTCCCACCGGATCGACGTGGATCACCTTGCCGTCGAAGCGGAACATCAGGGTGCCGTGGCCGATGAAGGTGATAGTCAGGTCACCCGCTGGGGTCGAGATGACATCCTCCTGAAAGGTCGTCTGCCCGGTCGCCTGGCACCCGGCAAGCAGAAGCAGCAGGATCGAGGCTAGCAGCGTGAATGCGCGCGTTCTCATGATCACCTCCCTCAAACAAGCTATTTTGCCCACGTCCCGACCTGCAAGTACATTCAGCGATGACCCACCGCAAGAAACCGGGAGTAGTGAGATGAAGCGCCACGCCCAGTGGATCATCGTTCCGATCTTCCTGAGCCTCGGAGGGGCGCCGCGGGCGCTCCACGCGCAGGCCGCCCTCGAGGACCTGCGTGTCGACGGCGAGCGGATCGAGCGGCGAATCGAGGAGTTGTCCGAGCTCGGTCGGAACCCAGACGGTAGTAACGGCCGAGTGGCGTTCAGCGATGCAGATCTCCAGGGCAGAGAACACATCATATCCCTGATGCGAGAGGCGGGCCTCGCGGTCCGGATCGACGCTGCCGGCAACATCATCGGCCGGCGCGAGGGTCTGGACCCCGAGGGCCCCAGCATCATGTTCGGCTCGCACATCGACGCGGTGCCCCACGGCGGCAACTACGACGGCGACCTGGGGGTGATCGCCGCCATCGAATGCGCCCAGGTCCTGCACGACAACGACGTCACGACCCGCCATCCCCTCGAGGTCATCGTCTTCATCGACGAGGAGGGCGGCCTGACGGGCAGCCGGGCGCTCATCGGGACCCTGACGCCGGACGCGCTAGCGGTCGTCAGCCACAGCGGCAAGACGATCGGCGCGGGCATCCGCTTCCTGGGCGGCGACGCGGATCGCCTCGACGAAGCGAGGCGTCAGGACGGTGAGCTAAAGGCGTTCCTCGAGCTCCACATCGAGCAGGGCGGCAGCCTGGACTCGCAGGGGATCGAGATCGGGGTCGTCGAGGGGATCGTCGGCATCGAGTGGTGGGACGTCACGATCGAAGGCTTCGCCAACCACGCGGGCACGACACCCATGGACCAGCGCAAAGATGCGCTGCTCGCCGCCGCCCACCTCGTCATCGCGGTGAACGAGATTGTCACCGGGACGCCCGGCCGGCATGTCGGCACGGTCGGGCAGATCAGGGCCGAGCCCGGCGCTCCCAACGTCATCCCCGGTCGCGTCGTGATGAGCCTGGAGCTCCGCGACCTATCCGCAGAGACGATACGGTCGCTGTTCGCGGATATCAGAGAGGAGGCGGAGCGCATCGCCGGCGAAAGTGGGACGCGGATTTCGTTTTCGCATCTCGACGTCAGCGCGGTTCCGGCGCCGACGGATCCGCGGATCCGCCGGGTGATCGCCGAGACCGCCGAGCGACTCGGCCTCAGCTACCGGCACATGCCGAGCGGGGCCGGACACGATGCTCAGGATATGGCCCGCATCGCACCGACCGGGATGATCTTCGTCCCGAGCGTCGGCGGCATCAGTCATTCGCCGAACGAGTACACTCGCCCGGAGGACATGGCGAACGGCGCCAACGTTCTATTGCAGACGATACTTGCGCTCGATCGGGCGCCGCAGAACTAGCAGGCTGCTGATACGGGATCTGGGGGTGTGGTCGGCGTTGGCAACGGCGTTCTGCCGCGAACGGGAGGGCGCGGCGATGGGCCACGAGCGGACATTTGGAGCGCGGTGGCCCGTTATCGCTCTCGGCCCTTCACCGCGCGACATGAAGCGAGGGCCCATCGCCGTG
>JBDHHM010000350.1:0-2140 GCA_039589355.1 Gemmatimonadota bacterium
CCGCGCACGGCGGAATGGGATCGCACCCAGCAGTTCCACTCCGAGGTCATGCCGCTGATGGGAGAGCTCGGGTTCTTCGGCATGCTGCTGCCTGAGGAATACGATGGGCTCGGCCTCGGCATGCTCAGCTACCTGGTGGCGCTCGAGCAGATCGCCTGGGGCGACGCCTGTGTGGCGATCACTATGTCGGTCCACAACTCGCTGCCTACCCAGATGATCTTCAAGTACGGCACCGAGGAGCAGAAGCAAAAGTGGCTGCCGCCGATGGCGCGCGGCGATGCCCTGGGCGCTTTCGCGCTCAGCGAGGCCGATGCCGGCAGCGACGCCGCGAGTCTGAAGGCGCGCGCCGTTCGAGACGGCGACGACTGGATCTTGAACGGCGAGAAGATGTGGGTCACGAACGGCGGCGCCGCCGACGTCGTCCTCACCATGGTGCGGACCGACCAGTCCGGCGACCGCCGGGGCCCGCGCGGGATCGGCGCCTTCGTCGTCCCTACCGACACGCCCGGCTATATCGTCGGTAAGAAGGAGGACAAGACCGGGCTCCGCGGCTCCGAGACCGTCTCCATCGCCTTCAAGGACATGCGCCTCGGCCCCGAGGCGCTGCTCGGCGAGCCGGCCAAGGGGTTCATCTACGCCCTGTCCAGCCTCGAGGGCGGCCGGCTCGGCGTCGGTGCCCAGGCCCTGGGAATCGCCCAGGCCGCGTTCGACCACACCGTCGCCTACGCTGGCCAGCGCAAGCAGTTCGGCAAACCGATCAAGGAGTTTCAGGGGCTGGGCTTCAAGATCGCCGAGATGGCGACGCGCGTCGAAGCCTCCCGCGGGCTGCTCTACCGCGCCGCGCGGGCCTGGGACGCCGGCCGCAGCGATATGCGGCTCTCCAGCATGACCAAGCTCTACGCCAGCGAGACCGCCGTCTGGGTGACCTCGCAGGCCATCAACATCTTCGGCGGCTACGGCTTCATGAAGGAGTACCCGGTGGAGAAGCTGTTCCGCGACGCCAAGGTGACGGAGATCTACGAGGGGACCAGCGAGATTCAGCGCCTGGTCATAATGCGAACGCTGTATCAGGAGAAGGCAACAGAGTTGTAGGTTGGTAACCTACTGAGTGTTGGAATAGAAAGACGAGGTGCGAAGATGGAAATCTTCAAGGGCATGAACGAGTACGATCACGAGCAGGTCGTGTTCTACCGCGAGCCCTCGATCGGCTATATGGGGATCATCGCGATCCACGACACGACCCTGGGACCGGCGCTGGGTGGCACCCGCTTCTGGGACTACAAGTCGGAAGACGAGGCGCTGACCGACGTGCTGCGTCTCTCGCTCGGCATGACCTACAAAGCGGCGGTGGCCGGCCTCAACCTCGGCGGCGGTAAGTCGGTGATCATCGGCGACCCGAACACGCCGCGCCGCGAGATGGTCTTCCGGGCGCACGGCCGCGCCGTCGAGACGCTCAAGGGTCGTTACATCACCGCCGAAGACGTCGGCACCTCCGTGGAAGACATGGACTACGTCCACATGGAGACGCACCACGTCGTCGGGATCGCCGGCCGCTCCGGCGACCCGTCCCCGGTGACCGCCTACGGCACCTACCGCGGGATGAAGGCCTGCGCCCTCGAGAAATACGGCGACGACTCGCTGAAGGGCAAAACCGTCGCCGTCCAGGGTGTCGGCCACGTCGGCTACTACCTGTGCGAGAACCTGGCGGCCGAGGGCACCAAGCTCATAGTCACCGACATCGCCGAGGACAAGGTCGCTCGCTGTGTCGAGGACTTCGGTGCCGAGGCCGTTAAGCCCGACGCCATCTACGGCGTCGATGCCGAGATCTTCGCGCCCTGCGCGTTGGGTGCCATCGTCAACTCCGACACGATACCCCAGCTCGAGTGCGACATCATCGCCGGCGCCGCCAACAACCAGCTGGCCACCCACGAAGACGGCAAGGCCGTCCAGGAGCGCGACATACTCTACGCGCCCGACTACGTGATCAACGCCGGCGGCCTGATCAGCGTCTACTCCGAGCTCGCCGACTGGACCACCGACCGCTCGAAGCGCAAGGCCGGTGAAATCTTTCAGACGCTGCTCGAGGTCTTCGAGCTGGCGCGCGAGGAGAAGCTGACCACCGGCGAAGCGGCCGATCGCA
>JBDHHM010000351.1:0-3321 GCA_039589355.1 Gemmatimonadota bacterium
TCGGACCACGCCGTGACGCCGTCCCGGTCCCTGAGCTCGAGCAGGATGATCCTGCGGGTCGTGACCATCCCCGACGAGATGCGGAACGGCTCGCGCAGCGGCAGGCGAATCTCGCGCAGCGTCATCCCAGCGATGGCGATCGTATCGGGCATATCCACCTCAACCGCGCGTGAGAACGTAGAAGCAGCGCTGGGCCTCCGGCTCACGCTGGAACCCCGTGACCCGGTACGCACGCCCCTGGTAGTGCAGCAACGCGCGCCGCGTGTTGACGCGCCACGACTCCGCCGTCGCCAACGACGCGCTCTTTATCGCCTGGATGTCCCAGGGGATCTCGACGCGGACCGGCGTCGCGTCGGGAAGCTCGAGCTCGCTTGGGGCTGGGGCCCCATCCACGATCTCGGTGTTGACGACCGGCGCGTCGGCGCCGGCATCCGGCTTCTCCGCCGACGGCGAACCCTCCAGCGCCGCACCGACCGTCGGGTCGGTCAGCCACCACTCGACGACGAATCGATCGGTGGACAGCCCGGCGTGCAGCGTGCTCGTCGCCTCGCCGTACATGTCGGGCACGTACTCGACGGGGAAGGCCGCCAGCCGGTTGCTCGATGCCCCGCTCCAGCAGCAGGCTCAGCTGGAAGGCCTTGAGCCGCTGCCCCAGCCCGCGCCCGCGCAGCTCCTCCCGCACCGCCAGCATGTCCGACCAGTGGGCCAGCCGGCCGTGGCGCACACCGGACAGCCCGAACACAAAGCCCACCAGCCGCCCCTCGCCGTCGAACGCGCCGGCCGCCACGCCGCCCACCTTCTGGCAGACCTGCAGGATCGAGGGCGGAACGCTGTCGACGAAGTCCGCACCCCACGTCTCGTGCTGCAGGGCGACGCACTGCAAGAAGTCGTCGTGCGATTCGAGTGGCCGGATCGTGAACTCGTCTGCCGTCATCACCTCAACCGGGAATGGGATAGGAGACCGACACGGATCGAGATTCCTACCCCGCACAAGATGGGAAAGGCGAGGGTCCGGCGCGATAGTGCCCTGCTAGCAGTAGTCGTCGAGGAGGAGGACCGGTGGGACGCCGGGGATGTCGCGTCGGAGGGCAGGGTCGTTGGTGAGGACCGCATCGCAGCCGTGCACGACGGCCGTGGCCAGGATGATCGCGTCCGGCGTCCGCAGCCCGTGGGTGCGCAGCCAGGCCGCCCGGTCGGCCACATCGAAGGTCACCTCGGCCAGCCTGCCCCCCGGCACCTCCGATACGAACTCCCGCGCCGGCCCGACCTTGGCTTCCCCCTTCTCCCGGTAGGGACCGACCAGCAGCTCCGCCACGGTCAGCGTCGAGATCACCGCGCTCAGCTCGCCCTCGGCCAGGGCGGTGAACAGAACCCGGGTGAGATCGACGTACGGGGTCAGACCCTCCAGATGATAGATGAGGACGTTCGTATCGAGCACGACAGTCTCGTAGCGGGCCAGGTCGCGCAGGAACCGTGAGACGTCGGCGGCGGCCAACGGCTATTCCCAGCTACCCCGCTCCTCGTCGAGGTAGCGGGCCACCTCTTCCCGGGAGCGACCGTAGGTGCCCGCCAGCGATCCGGCGGTGCTCTCGGCGTAGCGTTCGGCGCTCATCAGGACCGCCTCCCCGTCCCGCAGGATCCAGACTCCCCGATCGCCGGGCTCGAGCCCCAGCTGCTCGCGGACCTGGGCGGGAACGACGAGCTGTGACTTGCTGGTGAGCTTGGACGTGTAGATCATTGTAGTATTACCTCAGTCGTAAGTAATACTAATCTAGCATGGTATTACCACCCGTCAACCTTGGCTCCCACGCTCCCGATAATGGCGAGCCCGCATCAAAGACTCCTCAACGTTGTGGCTGTGAGTCGCCTTTCCTGGACCTGGATCGGATGAGGTAGACCCCCCAGGTGAGGATCGGGATGACGAAGATGACGAGGAAGCACCAGGTCAGCGTCCCGTACCCCCGGGCGATGAGGCCGATTAGCCCGAAGCTCGCCAGGCCCGCGCCGGCCACGAGGAGGGCCGTGGCGGTGACGGGGCGCAGCAGCTTGGGCATCTCGCGACCCTTCTCGCGGTAGACGCCGGCGATCCGCTCGTTCACGGCGTGGATGAGCCCCGTGCCCGTCTCGATCAGCGTACCGAAGAGAACGATCTGATATGTGAGCTGCAGTGTCCGCGAGCCCAGCGCCTCGAGCACGAGGTTGGCGGGGACGGGTCGCTCGAGGATGGCCGGGTAGTGGGCGCTCATGGCGATGACGAAGAGCAGGGCGGGGATGATGGCGATGGGGCCGGTGAGCAGCCCGGCCGTCACCGCCTCGCGCCGCGTCTCGACGTCGCGCAGCGCGAAGAACACCGCCGGGATGATCGCCAGGTTGTAGGCGGCGTAGCGGACCCCTCCCACGATCCAGCCGGACGGCACCGCAGCAGCGGCGAACGCCGCGCGAATCTCCGGCCCGAACTCGACGACCGACCAGACGAAGACCATTATGTATACGGCGTAAAGAACGATCGACCATGTGGCCAGCACCTTGGCGATCGTCGGGCTCCCCCGGAACACCAGGAACCCGACGGCCGCCATGATGCCGAGCACGCCCACCGCGTAGGGCAGGGCGAACGTCTCCTCCAGAATCGAGCCCGCCGCCGCGGCGATCACGCCCAGGATGATCGCCAGCAGCACGAAGTAGCAGACCTCGTAGAGGAGCCATCCCCTGCCCAGCAGATGCGTGAAGAAGCTCCGGTAGTCGTAGCTCTTGAAGACCCGGGCGAACTCGTAGCTGGCGGCACAGACGGCGCTCCAGATGACGGTGGAGACGAGCACTGCCAGTGCGCATCGAGAGTCGACCCGTCTAGCGATAGACGTCTGTTCTGTGACCAACCTTCACGACGAGCACCACATGTTCGCCGTCGTCCACCGAGTACACAACCCGGTAGCGACCCTGCCGAACGCGATAGCGCTCCTCTCGGTGCAGCTTCTCGCAACCCGCGGCGGCCGCGGGTCCTCGGCCAGAGCCCGGATCCTGCCCGCGATGCGCTGACGATCCTTTTTGACGGGTATGGCTTCGAGCTCTTTGACGGCTGAGGACTTGATGAGGACCCTATAGCTGGCCACGTCGCTTCATGTTTTTCAGCACGTCCTCGAACGACAGGCTGGGCTCGCCGGCCCGCTCCTCGAACGCCGCCAGATCCTCGGCGTCCTCGGCCAGGGCACGCCTGACGGCGTCGTTCACCAGATCGGACACCGAGCGGTCCGTCTCCGCGGCCTTGAGGCGAAGGGCGCGGTGGACCGCGGGCTCGAAGTAGACCGTGACCCTGCGTGACTTGTC
>JBDHHM010000352.1:0-4014 GCA_039589355.1 Gemmatimonadota bacterium
GCCCACGCTTCGGGCGCCAGGATGAGGCACAAGAGGGCGCAGAGCCCCAAGGCGACCTTTCGATCACCGTGGGGCTTGCGCCCTCTACCCGCCATGACGCCGAGGAGCCTCATGCTAAGCCGAATCGGCCACTAGTTGATGGTGACCGAGATCCAGAAGTAGGCTGAGGCTCCTGCTCCCAGAGTGGTCAGCTGTGCATCGATGTGAGTCCACGGCGGGCCGCCCGTTCCGGAGATCGTCCAGTTCGGGTTGCCGTCATCGCCGTTGCCAACGTAGGTGACCTCCGTCGGCAGATCGTCGTCGATGTCGATGCTCTCGGCGGCTGCCGTGCCCGCCGCGTTGCTGACCGTGATCTTGTACCAGATCGACTGGCCAGGGAACACATCGCCGGCCACCGGCGTCGTCAGGCCGGCGTCGGTGAACGCTTCCTTGAGGATCGTCAAGCTGGGCTTGACTAGCGTCACGATGTAGGCGCCCTCGGCGTTCGTGGCCGGCTGCGCCACGGAGCGCACCAGGATGAACAGCGAGTCGACCGTACCCGCGGCCAGGTCGGCCACGTTGAAAGTCACGGTCACGGTCGTCGTGGTGCTCGGGAGGTCGAAGTTCTCGGTCCCGTTACCGGTGTTCGTCACCTCGAACACGACCGTCTGGCCGTTGCCGGGGAGCAGGTTCGCAGTCGTGGTATCCAGACTCGAGCCCTGCTCGACGACGCTGACGCCGAACGTCTCGCCGATGTTGATGTCGTAATCGCCCGGATCCGACTCGGTACCGACACGGACCGACGTAGCTGTCAGCTCGTAATTGGCGGTCTCGCCACCCTTGGCCGCAGCCACATCGTAGGTGATGGTGATGACCTCCGTGTCACCCATCGCCAGCTCGTGAAGCGACAGAGCGGCGTTCAGAAGGGCGATCGTGCCGTAGTCGGTCGAGTTCCAGTTGTAGTTGGTGACGGTGACCGCAGAGCTCCCGTCGGTAAGCACCTCGCTGACCGTTACGCTGTCGACGCCGTTACCGACGTTTTCGACGGTGAACGCGATCGTAGCGCCCGTGGTGGGCGATGCAGGAGTTACCACACCGCCGTCGGGCGTCACCGAGATACCTTCCTGGAACCCCACGATGATGTCGACCGTGTCCGCCACCGCCGCGTACGCGTTGCTGTTCGCGTCGGTGAACGTCGCGGTGGCGATGTTCCGTATGGTATCGCCTTCCGCGGTCTGCGCCTCCGCCGTCGTGGCGGCGAAGGCCGCGGCTAACCCAGCCAAGATCAAGGTCCGGGCTGCCCTCAATGCCTTGCTACTCATGGCTACCTCCTATGAGGCTACGAATGAAAGACTTCTGCCCGGGCCTCAGTTGGGCTTGCCGGGCTCCTCGGGCGCGTCAGCAGCGGGTAGCTGTGCGCGGAATTCCGCTGTGACCTGAGCGCCGGGCTGAACCCAGCCCGTCACCAGCCAGCGGATGTGTGTGAACAACTCCGGCGGCGCCGGGCGGGTCACGCGCTCGCCGTCGACTACTACCTCGATCATCGGCTCGGCTGAGTAGATCTGGCCGCCGTCGATCGAGTAGGTGACCACCACGTCATCCCGATCGGCCGTCGCGGATTCGATCACCAGGCGGAAGCCCGCCGGGATCGGGTCCTTGAACTCGACGTTGCGGACCGGGACTTCGGTGGTGTTCGTGAAAGTCAGGCGATAGAGAATGACGTCGCCGGGAAGCAGCGTGTTGGCGTCGCCACCCTGTCTTGCCATCTCCTGGTGCTGCGCATCGCCGGCCATCAGGTTCAGGGCCGTGATGACCAGCGCCTTCTGCTGCCCAGCCTCCTGGGCGGATGCGGGCGGAGACAGCAATAGAACTGCCGCCGCCGTCAGGATCGCGGCAGAACGACGGGTTTTCATTTGTCTTACCTCTCGTTGCGGGTCCGAGATGCGGTTGCCTGGACCGCCGATCGCCCGTTGCCGCTCTCCGAGTCCGACTCGGAGCGCGCCTCGCGCCAGGCGAAGGGCAGCTCGCAGACCGAGCAGACGACCCAGTCGCCGAAGAAGTCGCTGCGTACGTGTTCTCCAGATCGACTGCAGTGTGGGCACCTGAGAAGCATGGAAGTCTCCTAGTTCGGGGCGGGGGGCGCCGGACCATTGGAGGGCAGGCTCCATGCCTGGTGGCCCGGGTTCGATTGATTGCGTTAAGACTCTGTAGTATATGGACTTACAGGAACGATGCCGTCCCCGACCCAAGGTGGGTTTCCCCCTGTGGTTACCCACGAGTAACGGCCCCGGTAACGCCCGCAGGGGTAGTAACCGGGCCGCTTTCAGTACTTCGGTTGCGGGTCCGTTCATCTGGTCTCACGCGGGGGAGGCGCTCGAGCGGCGGGGTGTGGCGGGATTCTCGTTTCTTCCGGGCCTGGGGTTGCCCGGAAGGCATCATTTTATTCTGGCGACGAACTCCAGGTCTGCGGTGTTGTCGGGCGCGACGTAGCTGAAGTCGTTCAGCAGCGTCCAGCTGAAGTCGTTCAGCAGCGTCCAACGTATGCGTACGGCGCAGGCGTCGTAGCCGGCGGGCGCGCCGCCGCCGCCCGAGACCGGCGTATAACTCCAGCCATCGCTACCGCAGCCGTCGTAGTACTCGACGCTGTCGGTCATGCCGGCAGGCAGCGTCGTGGCGACGCTGCCGACCTGGAAGTAGACCTCGGTTGCTAGCGAGTCGACGGTCACGACGCTCACCGCGTCGGCCGTTCCGTTGTTGGTAACGGTGGCCGTATAGGTCAGAGATCCGGCTGCAGCAGCTCGACGAACACCCAACCCGAATCGGTGGCCGACGGGTCGCCCACCGAGCGGCCCATGAGGTAGAGCGAATCGAGGGCGCCGGCGGTGCCGACCGATATGGTGAACCAGACGAAGGCGCTGTCCTCGGCGCTCGCCGCGATGGCGCCGGTGCGTGCGCTGTCGCCGGGCGATCCGCCGCTCACGTTGGGTCCGGTGATCGAGTCGACGGTCAGCACGGCCCCGTCGAAGGCGAGCAGGTCGAACATCTCGCTCAGCAGGGAGTTGTTGGTGATCGTGAACTTGTACGACGACGAGGCGGCGGTGCCTGTCGGCATCAACTGCAGGGTATCGGCGCCGTCGGGCGTGACCGTAAACGCCATCGTCTCGTACTCGATCTCGATCCAGCCGAGATCCGATTGCGCGGTGTCGGAGATCGAGCGGCCCCTGAGATAGAGCGTGTCGACGTTGCCGTCGGTATCGGCCGCTATCGTGTACCAGACGGTAGCATCCGCGTGCTGTCGGCCACGCCGCTATCGCTTATGCCGCCGCCGGTTATCGAGTCGATCGTGATGAACGACGAGGCCGGATCGGTGCTCGCCAGCAGGTCGAAGTCCTCGAGCACGCTGGAGCCATTGTTCAGCGTGAAGGCGTAGCTGTAGTCGGTGCTGGCCAGGCGCACGAGTCGGACATCTCGCCCAGATAGAGAGCGACGTACCAGATCCGGCCCTTTAGGGTCGCGATCCCGGAGTAGGGACGGCCGACGTACATCTTCCGCGTGCCTACCGCCCCGAGGTCGATAGTCGCTCCCGGTGACGGCCAGGCACCGGTCTGGACGGTCACCGTCTGGCGCACGCCGCCAATGTAGGCTCGGATGCGGTCGGAATCCGTGGGCTCGCTGGTGTCGATAACCCAGTGGACCACAGAGGCGCTGGTCAGGTTACAGCCGCCGCTCAGCGCGTATCTGTAGACGGTCCCGACGCCATTCCACATGACGGAGAGCGTGTGGTCGCCGGTCACGCCGCGGACTTGGAGCTGGCCGAAGGCGCTGCCCCGATCCTCGGAAATACCGAATATCCGCTCGTCCTGACCGGTACACGCGCTGCCCGGCTCGAAGGCGTACGTCACCACGGTCGAGCCGTGGACCGGGTCCATCTTGGTGCCGCCAGCGTCCACCAGTCCGCCGCCGGTGTCGGTGGCGTCCGGGCCGTTGAACCGCAGGTGGCGAAAGCCGCCGTTGTCACCGTCGAAGTAGGGTACC
>JBDHHM010000353.1:0-2842 GCA_039589355.1 Gemmatimonadota bacterium
GGTGCCCAGCTACGCGTTCGCCGAGAAACTCGGCCGCCGCTACCGGGAGCAGGGCGTGCCGGAAAGCGCTCTCCTTCTTCACTGGCAGATCCTGCGCCGGGCGATCCACCTGGTACTCGCCGATCGCAGGATGCGCACGGGACAGGGAAGCGAGGACCTGCTCCGCCAGGCGACGCTGATGGACTACACGCTCGACTGGGCGACCGAGGCGTCCCTGGTGGCGTATGTCATCGCCCAGCCACATGAGGTTGGGCCCGCGGACGCCCCTGACTAACGGGCCAGCAACCGCCAATAGTACGGCCTGCAGGTTCAAGATCTGCAGGCCGTCATCTCGACCGCACAGCGGCCGTGGCTAGATGCGGTTCTTCTCGTAGCGCAGGTTCCTAGGCGAGATGTACCAGAGCGACGTATTGGTGAGCAGCTCACCCCCGTTCACTCTCGGGTCGGTGCGTTCCGCCCGCACCGTGACCCTCACCTTCACGGCGATAACGTCGTCATAGTCGTTCGAGTAATCCGAGTCGTAAGGATTGGGTCGCTCGAGCTCGTCACCATCCTCGAAGACCACGGAAACCTCGAACTCATCCACGCCATAAGCGACGATCTCGCCGTCGGGCGTCCCGTCCATGTTCAGCCGATCCGCCCGAATCAAGCGGTCCTGGTCGTCCACATAGTATATGATCGAATGGAGCTTCTGGATGAAGGTGCCCGGCACCTCGACCTGCAGATTCCCGGCCAGTCCTGCCGGCTGACGGAGCAACGTGTCGGCGGCGGTAAACGAGACCTCGAGCGCGAAACCACCGACAGTCACATCGTTGACCACGATCAGGCGCCGCACTCCGTTCACCTCGAGGCGCGCCAGATCACCTTCCCTCAGCTCGATCGGCTCGGACATATCGAACAGCACATCGATACAGTGCTCGCCGCACGTACCCTCTCCTGCGGGCGGTTGACTCTGGGTCGGATCGATGTCGTGGATCGGTGCTGGGGCCGGCTCGTACGGTACATATAGCACGAACAGCGTGTCGCCACTCGAGCCCGGCCAGGCCCCCACCGTGCCGAACTCGGTGCTGCTCTCTATGTCGATGCCCGCCATTTGCAGGTCGTGCCGCAGCAGCGCACCAATGTAGCGGTCGTTGCGGACAACGTTCTCCCGGATGTCGCTGCCCTCCAACGAGCGCATGTGGGTGATCAGGAAACTGATCGCCGCGGTGATGACGACGGTCCCCAGCACCAAACCCACCATCAGCTCTATGAGCGTGAAGCCCCCATCCGTCAGGCTTCTGGCTGTTCGGCTCACTATGACTCGACTCCTTCCCTAGACCACGCGCCGGCGACACCTCGCCCAGCCGGCCCCGCCGTAGCCTTGAGCATTCCGCATGCCGCCACGGCTCCATCGGGCTAACCTCTTTTGTGGCAAGTTATTAGAGTCGTGGGCCGACCCGGTTGACCGTGTCTCGGGCAGGTCGACTCGGTCAGGCTGACCGGCATCACCGGTAATCTGTCCACCCCCCGGCGCCCACCCCTGTCCCGAAGCAGGGATCGGGAGCGAGTTTCGTGATTCTAACTCACAGGAGGGCAAGGGGTTAGCCGATCCGACCGGAGACGCGGCGGAGGGTCCGCTTTTTGCCAACACCAGTCCGCGCCGGATCCGCACGGTCTCCCCGCCGGTGTAGCTTCCCGCGACCTGAACCAGGAATCGAGGATGGTTTGCATGCAGCAGTCGGACCGACTTCTCAGGCGTCGCCGGCCCCGGAGGACGAGAGCTCCCGGGAGGCACGGCTCGCACGCCTGCGGTGAGGGGGGGATCGCGCTCTTCACCACGCTGCTGGTGATTGTGCTCGTGGCCGTGGTCATCGCGGCGGCGGTGCAAGCGTCGATGAGCGTGACACGCACCGCGGCGGCGGACTACTTCGGGACCCGCGTGTTCTATGCGGCCGAGGCAGGGGCCGAGGCGGCGCTCAGCCAGATCGAGATGGCCTTGCAGAACGACGGCGTCGTGGATTCGACCGAGCTGGCGGACATCGTAGCGCCGGCACTCGAAGGATTCACGTTCGAGGAGTTGACGGTGGAGAAAGACGGCCCGCAAATCACGGAGACGCTGAGCGACGGCCCAGAACTTCATCATCACATCGCGCGTGACCGATGCGATGAACACGCACGGCGCGGTCGTCCTCGGAGCCAAGGGCCAGGCTATCCCGATCTTCCAGTTCGCCATCTTCTTCGAGGGCAACATGGAGGACTACGCGGGCTCGCGGAAGGACCACCTGGGTCGCGTGCACACGAACGGCGACTTCTTCCTCGCCGCTTCGGATCTACATTTCCACTCGCTCGTGACCACACCTGGCGACATCCACCGGGACGGGATGTTCTCGCACCAGGCTCTAGGGGACATCGGCATCTTCATCAAGGACAAATCGGGCAATGACGTGCAGCTCACGTTCGACAGCGAGGACACGCCCGACCCCGATCAGTTCAAGGCGAAGAGTCAGGCAGACTTCGACGACCGGCTGAGAACGGCAGCCTACGGTGTCGACAGCCTAACGCTTCCGTTGCCGGCCGGCGTACTACCCCACGCCCTGGTCGAGCCAAGGGATCCGGTGAACGACGGGCCGGCCGAGCGGGCGGTGAAGTTCGCCTGGAAGGCCGACATGCACGTGACTGTCGATTTTGGGACTCACCAAGACAAGAACGCGGTCTGCGGCGGCAGTCCGCCGGCCGACGCACCGGGTCTGCTACCCACGATCACCGTCGAGCGTCCTCTCGGCGGCACGCCGCCCGACGATGTGACCAAGTGCCAGATCTTCGATTTCCGCTGGGAGCAGTGGTACGACAACGGCCACGA
>JBDHHM010000354.1:0-2099 GCA_039589355.1 Gemmatimonadota bacterium
CGCCTCGGTGGAAGTTCAGCGCCGTGGCGGCGTCGAATCGTCCAACCCGGTGATCATGCACGGCGATGTCCTCCACTGCGATTTCGGCGTCACGGCGCTGGGACTCAACACCGACACCCAGCACATGGGCTACGTGCTGCGCCCCGACGAGACCGACGCGCCCGCAGGACTGAAGCAGGCGCTGGCCGCGGGCAATCAGCTCCAGGACATCGTGATGGACGAGATGCACACGGGGCGCACCGGCAACGAGGCCTTGCGAAGGTCGCTATCCCGGATGCGTGACGCCAGCATCGACGGCACCGTCTACAGCCATCCCGTCGGCGACCACGGCCACGGCGCCGGCCCGCTGATCGGCCTCTGGGACCGCCAGGAGGGAGTGCCCGGCCGCGGCGACGTACCGATACGGCCGAACACCTGGTACTCCATCGAGCTGCAGGCCACCTCGCCGGTGCCGGAGTGGGACGGCCAGCCGGTGCGCATGGCACTGGAGGAGGACGCGTACATAGACGCCGACGGCGTGCGGCGCTGGGTGCTGCACCGCCAGGAGCACTTCCACCTCGTCCGTTGACGCCGGCAAGAACGTCAGAGGAGGATTCACGAAAGCAGCCCGGCGAGTAGAGAAGAAGTAGCTGGTAGAGGCGCCCATCGCCGTGTGAGGGTCATCCACATGGAATCGAACCTCCCTGAAGCCACACGCTTGATTCAGGAAGCCCTAACGGGCCCCCCTGGCCTTACCGAACTGAAGACAGAATCGGGACAGGTAGTACAGGTCGAACGCGATCCGGAACCGGGTATCCAGCTACATCTGGTGTTTCCCGGCACCCAGGAGAGGCACGACAGCTGGACCGCACTCAGTGTGCGCGGTCGAGGACAGGCCGGGGTTATATCCATCTATCGTGCCCTTTCTGCCGGGGGTGGAGGCGGTAGTGATGATCTTCGGCGAGACCGTCCACGTTATGTGGCGGCCATCTGGGGCCGCCGCGTGTCAGGTGCCCGACATCGAGCCCGATGAGAAACTCGAAGAGCTGGGGCGGCGACTGAAGTCTGCCCGAGAGGCCGCAGCGGGAGCCGACCCGGAGTCACGGCCCAAGGCCTGTGTGAACGTGAAGGCGATCATCGATTCCCTCGGCCCGGACATGCGGGAGAAGCTGGAGGAACTATGGCGGCACATGCAGCCTGATCCTGAAGTCATCGCTCAACTGGAACGAACATTCGAAAACGCTGCAGAGGCGAGTATTGAAGAAGGGTGGCGTTTGATGGACCGGAACGATACAGAGACGCCGGTTCGCGCCCTGAGCGCCCGATTCGAGCGTGACGCCTACTCCCGGCGACTCTTCATGATGGCGCTCGGCCGCAGCGTGATGTTGATTCATTGTCCACGAGAGCCTAAGGCTACCTGAACCCGACCAATAGGCCGAAGAACGAACTGTATGGCAGTAAGGAGGGCAGACTCATGATGACGCCGGATACCGGCAGCGCCGAGAGTGCGATCAAGAACCAGCATCACGAGGCGACTGCGGCATTGTCCAAGGGAGACCTGGACAGCGTGATGTCCGCCTACGCGGACGACGTGATCTCGCTGCCGCCCAACCAACCAGCGCTCGTCGGCAAGGCGGCCGTGCAGGCGATGTGGGAGGAAACGCTGACCGATTTCGCCGTCGAGATCTCGGTCGATGTAGAGGAAGTAGAGGTGGCGAGCGGCTGGGCGTTCGAGCGCGGCACCTTCAACATGAAATTGAGCCCGAGGGCGGGGGGCGCGCCGATCGAGGATACCGGCAAGTACCTCGACGTCTTGCGGCAGCAGGCAGACGGGAGCTGGAAGTACTCACGCGTGTCGTGGAACAGCAGCCAGCCGGCCACCTGAGATTTGGCCATGCTGACCCAACTGGGGCACTTTCCGCCGGCACCGGAGCGTAACTAGGCGTGTGGCCGCTGTAGACGTCGCACTGGAGTTCGTCGACCGCATCAATCGGCGGGACGTCGACCTCCTCTGTGAGCTGATGACCGAGGACCATCGCTTCGTCGACTCCGACGGAACGGTGGCGGTGACCGATCGCGAGTCGATGCGGGAGGGGTGGCGCGGCTACTACGCCATGGTC
>JBDHHM010000355.1:0-2093 GCA_039589355.1 Gemmatimonadota bacterium
CGGAGGGCGACGAGGGCATGTCTGGACGACATGTTGAGGAGCCCGGAGGGAGTACGGCCCGCAGATGCAGGCAGATCCGCGGCCGTAGTAGGGACCCGGTGAGAAGTCCGGGCTGATATGGATTGACCTGTCAAGTGACCTCGATCGACCGGATAGAGGTCCGGCTCTTCGTTGGAAGGAAGCACCTGGAGCCAGCGGGCCGCCCGGGACCTTTCCTCGACGGTCGATCCCTCTGATATTCGTGGGTTGGTTACCACCGGTCATCGCTCCGTCGGAGAGCTGCCTCACTCTAGGTTCGTGCATACCGGGGCGGAGCCCGGCGCCCATAGCCCGCTCGAGGGTTCTCTCCGTACCGTGGCCGCGGTGACCCGCTGACTCCAAGTGCTTCATCCCTACCTTGCTCTGGTCCGGTTCAGGCCGCCGGACTCATCGGACTCACCATGCGTACGGTGGCCCACAAGAACGCCAGCAACTCCCGGGCGGTCGCCACGGTCACCTTGTTCGGGTGTTTGCCCCGCGCGATCATCCGGCGGTACCGGCCGCACAACCGTAGCTGACCCTTCCAGGAAATTGCCTGTACCTCTTCGGGTTGTCCCTTGAGCCTTCTGCGCAGAAGGACCGTTCGGCGCGCAGGATGCCGGTAGGACCAAGCGGCCTCCACCAGCACCCGACGGACGTGGGAGTTGCCGGTCTTCGTGATCGCCCCGACCCTGCGGCTCAGCCCCGTGGCGTGGAGCGATGGCACAAGACCGACGAAGCCCATCAAGTCCCGGGCCCGGTCGAACCGCGTTAGATCACCCAGCTCCGCGCAGACCGTCGCGGCGACCAGCAGAGAGACTCCGCGATGGGCCGTCATCGCGCTTGCCACCGGCCCCAGAGACCACACCGAGACCAGCTCACGCAGTTCGTCCTCCAGTCGTTGGACACGAGCCGTTGCTTGCTCGATTGCCCCGATGTACTCGTCCAGGCAGATCTGCTGACTCGGCTGCGTAAACCGCTGCTCGGCCAACCACCTCAGGTGGGTCTTGGTCCAACGGGACCGGCCAGGGTAACGCCGGCCGTGACGAAGCATGAAAGAACCCAACCGCTGCCGAGCCTTCGTCTGGGCGTATTTGGCATCCTCGCGGGCCCGAGTCAGATCCCGCATCGCCTCGGTCTCCTCGTCCGGGACCCACACCGCATGCAGCTCGCCCGCCCGATGCAGCCGCGCCAGCGTGATCGCGTCCCGACGATCCGTCTTGATCCGATCCCCTGAGCGTCGGGGCGTCTTGGACGGGGCGGCCACCATGCAGTTCGCGCCCAACGCCAGCAGCTCCCGGTAGATCCCGTAGCCGCAGGGGCCAGCCTCGTACACGAAATTCAGATCCCGAGGTCGACCCAGCCGCCGCACCAGCTTTTTCAAGGCCCCCGGCGAATTCGGCATGGTTCCATACGCCCGCACCTCGCCCTCGCGGCCCTCCGACGCCACCGCCACGTCGATGCTGTCCTTGGAGTCGTCCAGACCTACGAATCGGATACACTTCTGCATGACCGGCCCTCCGTATGTGGCTCTGCGCCACGGGTTGTGTCCGCAGCCTGGAGCGTAACCCACGGCTTGCGGTAGGGTCGGTCAATCCATGATGTCTAGGGGTGCCGACGCTCAGCGGATAGCCAGCGGCACGCCCTCGGAGATCTTGACGTCGGCCATGCTCTCGAACTGGCCCTGTAGCTGGAGCCACTGCACGGCGATGACGGGCGAAACCTCGTCCGCCATCCGGCTGAAGTACTTCTCGTGCAGGTCGATACGCCGACGCTCGAGCGCCATGTACCGCCCGGCCAGTTGGCCGGCGACCTCGCCGGTCAGCTTGTCGTGGACCTCGGAGAACTCCTCGATCAGGGCGAGTCGGTCTCCGTAGACCCCTCGCATGTCCGCGTCGTACTCTTGCTTGAGCGGCCAGAAGACGGCCGACTCCTCCTCGCTCATTTGCAGGAGCGTGCTCATCGCGGAGTCGCGCCGCGCGATCAGATTCTTGGCGATCTCCCGGAAGTGGGCCTCCATCGCGGATCCGCCGCTCGAGCCCCCGCCCTGGGCGGCCTCGGGCGCCTCCGCCGTC
>JBDHHM010000356.1:0-3432 GCA_039589355.1 Gemmatimonadota bacterium
GTGACTAGCGCGACCCGGCCGGCCAACAGGTCCGGCAGGAATAGACTCGTATCCTTTCTTGATGGCATTTGGGCTCCTGGATCTAACGAACCTCAGCTGCTGGTCTCGCCGCTCAGCCGGCGCAGGCCTTCTTCTGCGCGGGCGAGCCAGGGACCTACGACCTCGGGCTCGCCGCGCTCCCAGAGGCGCGCGGCCATCAGATAAAAGCGAGCGGCCTCGTCGTAGTTCCGGCGGGCCTCCTCGATCAGCCCGACCTCGAGGCTCGCTCGAGCGGTGTAGAAGCCGATCCAGGTGTAAGGTGGGTTGAAGGAGCGGAAGAGCCAGGCGGCCCGGTCGGTGGCGCCCTTGGCGGCGAGGACCTCCGCCAGATGGAAGCGCATGGCAGGCTCCGGATCGGCCTCGCCCACGTAGTTGGAGTGGATGGCCCAGAGGTCGTAAGCGCGCTGGGCCTCGTCGAGCGCGGTATCCAGATCGCCGCGACGCATGGCCAGGCGCGCTTCGATGTCCGCGCTCAGCGAGCCCGTCCAATCCCACCACGTTGCACCGGTCGACAGTGCCGTGATGGCGCGCTGCCATACTCTCGCTTCTGTCGTATCGCCGAACGCGGCGTGGTGGGCGCCCACTGCCCAGGCCGTGGCCCAGACGGCGGGCTTCGTGTCGAGGTAAGCCGCTAGGGATTCGGCGGGAGCGAAGGCGGCGAGCTCCGCGACGCTCCGCGATACGGCGGCTGGATCGCCGATCCCGGTCAGGTGGGATGCGACGAAGAAGCGGTTGACCACGGGCCGGACGCGATCCAGCTCGCCGGTCGCGACCAGCGAATCGACGGCCGCCTGCCTCCCCTCGGCGAGCCAGAGCTGGGTGCGTGCACCCGAGCCCACCCGCTGATGGAAGCTCGGCATCGAGTCAGTCATCAGCTCGTCGTAGAACCGCTCGGCCAGCGCGGGGCGAACCTGACGCAGATCGCGTAGAGCTGTCGTCACCATCGGGATCGGCTGGGCGGCGAGCGTCCGCAGGATCGAGTCGCGAGCTGCGGGCGGAGCGACCAGGGCACGGTATGCGCCGACCCTGCCGCGCACCACCGCGCTGCTATCCGTGGCCTCGAGCGCTTCGTAGTGTAGCCGCGCGGCGGCGGTGTCCTCGGTCCACAGCGAAATCCAGGCCCGCGAGGCGGCCAGTATCTCGTCCGTACTCTTCTCTATTTGCCAGCCGTCGCGCAGGTAGGTGAAGGCCAGCGAGTTGAGCGCGTCGACGTCGAGCGAATCGATGCCGAGGATGCGCTCGAACAAGAACGCCGCCTGCGCGCCGTCGGTGTCATCGAGCGCCATGTTGGCCTCGACGCGTAGACGGTTGCGCGGCGTCAGCCGCTCCCGGTGCCTCATCGCCCGCTCGATGATCTCGTGCAACCCGATGAACGGTTGCGAGTTCAGGTACAGGAGCCACGAGCGGATAGAGAAGTGCTCCAGGTGAGCTAGGGCGAAGGTAGAGTCGAGGGCGACCGCGCGCTCGATCGCCGTCTGCGCCAGCTCGAACTGCCCGCGCCGCGCCAGGCTCTTGGCCTCGAGAGTCCACAGCGGTCGCCAGGTCGTCCGTATCGGCCGACGACCTCAGCGATGCCAGCGCCGCGCCGCTCTCCGTATCGTACACCCGGGCGATGAGATCCAGGGTCGTAGCGCCCGAGATGACGGTCCCGGTCACAAATCGCCGCGCCGGGGCCCGCCGACTCAAACGCAGCGCCTCGTCCAGCTCCGGCGCCCGAGCGGGTGCGCCGCGCTCCGAGCGCAAGGAGCGCCAGAAGCCTGCGGGATCCATCACCCGCACTCCCGGCGTTCCATCCAGGGTGACTAGTAGCAGGTCGGCGATGCCTTCGCCGGCGACGCCCGCTTCCGTGCCGCTGGCTCGGAAGGGGAAGACGGCGACTGAGATGCGCGGGTCGGGCGCGACCTCCGCGTGCCCTTCCGCCCATGCGTTCCAGAGGACGAAGAAGAAGCCGGAGAAGAGAACCGCGGAGCCCGCTCCGGCCAACATGACGCTTCGGCGGCCGACCTTGCGATAGCTGCGAGCCAGGGCCGGTTCGAGGACATCAGGAACGCCGGGCACGTCGACCAGATCTTCACCTTCCGTCCGGTCCAACGCGCGGGCCGTGAGCTCGTACCAGCGGGCGAGGGGGATCGCGATGATCGCGCCCAGGGCCAGCACGACAGCCGTTACGCGCGCGACGAGGACCGGGAGGTCGAACGTGTCGGCGGTGAGTGCTACCGACTCGTAGAGAATCCAGGCGCCGCCCAGATAGAGGACGAGCCACTCCACGTCGCGGCGATGGCGCAACCGGCTCAGCCCGCGGGCGGTTCGGACGGACAAGCTATGGTCGGGGCGCGCCATTCAAAGCCTCCCGGCGAGCGCACCGAGGATCGGCCAAGTTGGCCGGAGAATGGAACGACTCACTGTAACATAGGGGCGCGACCGGGTTCCGCCAGCAGGCGGCGGTCAACGCTTGACACAACTTCCCCGCCGGTGTGTATTGGTGGTGCGGGTTCCTCGCAAATAGAACGGGAAAGCGAGTGCGGCGCAGGTCACTCGGTACGGCCCCACGCCGGCAGAAACGCATCTAACGTCACGTCGGGTACTGCATGATGAAGAATCGAGGGAAAGTCCCAGTTTCGACACGAGACAGGATCAGAACAGCGGCGGAAGAAGGTCACGTGTCGCGCCTGGTCATCGTCCGCGACCTGTTCCTCTTCCAGTTGAAGCTGTTCCTCGACGGCGTGATCGACCTCACCCTGGCACCGCTCTCCATCGGGGCGGCCCTGATCGAGATCTTTTTCGGCGGCGAGCGGCGCGGCCGCCTGTTCTATTCGATCCTGCGCTTCGGCGAGCGGGCCGACTTGTGGCTCAACCTCTACGGCGCCTCACGGCACGCCGATTCCGACGGCCTGTTCGGCGGCAGCAAAGCGGGCAGCGACACGCTGCTCGGCGAGATCGAGGAACTGGTCCGCGGCGGCGACGAGCCGCGGCGGCTGCGCAAGAAGCCGTAGTGTGGCTGCGCCCGCGGCCGGCGCGCGGGAAGGGTGAGCGCGCGGACCACGGGCGCTGAGGGAGCGGTTAAGGACCACTAACCGCTTACTGGAATCGCAGGGTCGCCACGACCCCGGCGTGATCGGAAGCCCAGAGCCCGGCGAGCGTACGCTCGGCCGGATCGTCCCCCACCACATCGGCGCTAACGACCTCGAGACCTCCCCGGAACAGGATGTAATCGATCCGCTTCACGAAGTTCGTGGTCGCGTTCTGAAGGTCATCGTCGTGGCAGCAGGTGAGCCCGGCGCCGGTGCCGCCCTCCGTCCAGGCGTCCGAGTATCCGGCCGCCAGGAAGTCGGCATAGGTGGTGGTCGAGCTGCCGTCCGCCGCCGAGTTCAGGTCGCCGACCACGACGACCGG
>JBDHHM010000357.1:0-2282 GCA_039589355.1 Gemmatimonadota bacterium
CCTGGCGGCCGCACCATACCTCGGCCCATTTTCCCGTAAACATCCAAGCCGTTCTCGCAGGAAAGGGGGCACCACGGAGACTTCATCCACCCTCACCGGGCTGCTGCCAGTCTTCAGGGCGGTCGTCCGCGCCGTTGTGCCCGAAGCGGACGAGCTGAGCGACGCCGAGTGGGGTGAGCTGGTAAAGCTGGTCGACGAATCGCTTCGCGGCCGGCCCGCCGAGCTCCGGCGTCAGCTTCGCCTGTTCCTGCGGCTGGTAGAGTGGCTGCCGCTCTTCCGTTACCGTCGCCGGTTTAGCTCACTCGAGCCGGGCCGCCGCGCCCGCTTCCTGGCCGGGCTTCAGAATCACCGAGTCGACAGGATACGCGTCGGTTTCTGGGGCCTCAGGGCCCTGGCGCTGCTGGGCTATTACGGCCGTGGCGCCGCGGCTGCCGCCATAGGCTACCACCCCAACCTCCGCGGCTGGGAGGCGGCCCGGCGATGATGGAGCGAGAGTACGACATCGTCATCATCGGATCCGGTGCCGGCGGCGGGACCGTAGCCCAGGAGCTGGCGCCGCTGTGCCGGGACGGTGCACGGATCGTCGTGCTCGAGAAGGGGCCTCGCCTTCGTGACGACGAGTTCAACGGCGGCGAAGTGGAGATGGCGCAGGCGCTGTACGAGGACGGCGGCGGCGTGCTCACCGCAGACGGCTCGATGACCCTCGCCATGGGCTGTGGCTACGGTGGCTCGACGACCGTCTACACCGGCACCTCGATCATGGCGCCGGAACGCGTGATCGCGGGCTGGAACGTTCCCGGCCTCGGCTACGAGGAGATCGAGCGCCGCACGCGCAAGTTCATCGAGCAGAACAACGTCCACTACCTCGAGGAAGAGCGAATCAACGAGAACAACCGGCTCTTCGTCGAGGGGTGCCGCCGCCTCGGCTATAACGTCCAGCAGTTCCCGATCAACGTGCGGGAGTGCCGCGGCTCGAGCCTCTGCAACCTGGGCTGCCCGAACCAGGCCAAGCAGGGCACGAACCGGGTCCAGTTGCCGCGGGCCGAGCGGGAGGGCGTCGAGGTTGTGACGCGCTGCGAGGTGGCCCGGCTGGAAGGCCGGACACTGATCGCGCGGGTGACGCCGAAGCCGAACGGAGGCAAAGGCGAGCCGTCGCCCTGGGAGCCCGGCGATTACCGAATCCGGGCGAAGGTGATAGTGGCGTGTGCGGGTGCTGTGAACACACCGGCGCTGTTGATGCGCTCGCGCCTACCCAGCAGATTGCCGCGCCTGGGTCACGGCTTCACGAGTCACCCTGCTCTGATCCTGGTCGCCGAGCACGAGCGGTCGATCAGCAACTTCGTCGGCCACCCGAAGAGCTACTATCTGGACGAGTTCGTCGAATCGGAGGGCTTCATCCTCGAGACGTGCATGTACTTCCCGTTCACGACCGCGAAGAGCCTGCGCGGGTTCGGCGCGCCGCACAGCGAGTTCATGCGGGCCTTCCCGCGCCTGCAGATGATCCTCGTCCTGGCCTGCGATCACGCCGACCCGGGCAACCGGGTGACGATCGACGGCAGCGGCCGACCCGTGGTCCACTACCGGTTTACACCCGAGGTGACGAAGGCTTTGGCGCGGGGCACGCTCGTCTCGGCCCGGATCTTTTTCGCCGCGGGCGCGCGGCGCGTCCACGTCCCGGCGGCGACGCACACTACGGTGGAGCGCCAGGACGCCGAGCGTCTGGAAGAGATCATCGACGAGCGTCATTACCGGCCCGGCGGCGTCACCGTGTCCGCCGCCCACCTGCAGGGCGGTTGCGGTATGGGGCTCACCGCGGACGACTCGGTCACCGATTCCTACGGACGCGTGCACGGTGCGCCGTGGCTGTTCGTAGCCGATGCCAGCCTGTTCCCCGACTCGATCGAGATCAACCCGTACCTGACGATCATGGCCCTCGCCGACCGGGTCGCACAGCGCATCCGTCAGGAAGCCGGGACTCTACTGGGCTGACCAGATGACGAAGATGACAGGTGGCGACATCGTCGTGCGGGCTCTGGAGGATGAGGGCATCCCCTTCACCTTCGGCATCCCCGGCACCCACAACGGTCCGACCGATCCTCGTGACCGACGAGCAGAGCGCATCGTTCATGGCCGACGGTGTCTCCCGCTCGTCCGGCCTGCTCGGCTGTGTCAACGTGGTGCCCGGTGCCGGCCTCACCCACGCCCTCTCCGGGATCGCCGAGGCCTACCTGGACGGGATCCCGATGCTCGTTCTCGGCTGCGGCGTCCGCAGCGACAGCGGC
>JBDHHM010000358.1:0-2075 GCA_039589355.1 Gemmatimonadota bacterium
GCGGCGCCCGGCACCATCGGGTACCGGGCGCCGCACTTTCAGGCGACGCAGGAGCGCCGAACTTCGCTAGTTCTCGTGGCGCTCGCGGATGATGAAGGGGCCTCGCTCCGAGACCTTACCGGTTACCGTCATCTCGCGCTTCCTGCGCATGATCGTGAACGAGACCTCCTCGTCGGGCTCGTAGGAGCGCAGGATCCGCATCGCGTGGCTCGGATCCCGGACAGCGCGCTCGTCGATGGCCAGGATCACGTCACCCGCCACGAGCCCCAACTCGCTCTCCTCGGGAACGCTGATCACGAGCAGGCCCTCATCGGTGTCGAAATACTCGCCCAAATCGGGGTTGAGCGAGACGAGCTCGAGGCCGGGCAGCGTGGCCCCGAGCGCCAGCGCGAACGATCCCGGTGCCCGGACATGGACTTCGGGAATCTCACGTAGGCGCTCGACCATACCGGAGATTCGCTCATAATCGGGCGTTCTGAAACGAAAAGTATACGCGCTATCGGGCAGGCTGAAGCGATACGAATAGGCGAACGGTTCATCGAAATCGCCGACCACGAGCTCGACGGTTTGCGTGTCGCCGTCGCGGCGGAATTCGACCTCCACAGTATCGCCGGGCTCGAGCTCGCGCGCCCGCTCGATCAGCCGCATCCCCGGCGCGGACTCATCCTCGGCGTACGTCTCTTCACCCTCGAGCAGGCTCACCCCTGCCAACTTCGTGATGATGTCGCCTCCCTGAATACCCGCCTTCCCCGCCGGGCTGCCTTCGGCGACCCTATCGATCAACGCCCCGTAGCGGTCGGTCTCGGGGTTCGCCTCGGTATTTATCCACACCCCCAGCCGCGCTCGGCCGCTGAACCATGCGACCTGGGGCCAGTCATCTGAGCCCGGCCAGACCTGGATGCGCGAGTAGGGCGTCGTCGCTATGCCACGCCACTCGCAGACGCACTCTTCCTTGCCTTCCTCCTCCTCCTGAGCCCTCACAGGCTCCGCGGCGCCCGCCAAGACCAGGGCGCCCGCAAGTACTAGCTGTACCCACCTCATCGAACCTCCTCCGTTATTCTTGCCCGCAACAACGACCTATGAACCCAATTACCGCCAGACCCGCTTCTCCTCCCGCACGACCTGCAGGTTGACCAGCTGCTCGAGTGCCAGCACCCGTTCGCCCCACAGTCCGCGTAGCACGTCGCGGTCGGCACCCAGCGCCCGGCTCTCCAGCAGGATCTGGTCGAGCACAAATATCCGATCCTCGAGAGCGGAGGTGGCCAGCGCCGTGGGAGCGTCGTAGACACGCCGCTGCGTTGAGTAGAACTGCAGCACGGTCTCCAGCTGACGCGCGCGGTCGATCATCGGGCCGAGGTCTTCGCTGGTCGCTTCGGCCACCCAGGCGTCGGCAGGTTCGTCGGCGGAGCCACGCAGTACGATGAATCCCGCCAGCGCCGCCGCCGCAGCGAGCCCGATGGCTCCATAGCTCAGCCGCCTGCGCAGCCGCCGCCGCCACACGTGCCGGCGGATGCGGGGCCACAGCTCGCGCGGCGGACGGAACGTAGGCATCGCACGGAGCTCGGAGCGGACATGGTACAGTCGCTCAAGCTCGCCCCGACAGGCCTGGCACGACTCCACGTGCGCGCGCCCGTAGGCGCTTCCCTCCCCGTCCCGAAGGCCGAGCAAGTCATCCATCTCGAGGTGACGCTTGATCGCCATTACTCCAGCCACTCCCTCAATCGCCGGTGAGCACGCGACAGCTGCGACTTCGAGAAGCTCGCCGTCTTGCCCATCAGCTTGCCGATCTCTTCGTGGGTGTAGCCCTCGACGTCGTGCAGCCAGAGCACCGCACGCGTCAGCGGCGCCAGACGGCCCAGCGCCGTCTCCAGGTCGATCGGTGCCGTCGGCTCGGGCGGCGCGCTCCCCACCATCCCGGCGAAACTGCCATCCCCATCAAGGGAACCGGCGGCCCGCTGGCGCTCGCGGCGCAACAACATCAGCGCCTTGCTCACCGCCACCCGTCGGACCCAGCTCCAGAGCGAGCCGTCGCCGCGGAACTTGCCGATCGAGCGACAGACCTCGAGAAACGTATC
>JBDHHM010000359.1:0-2066 GCA_039589355.1 Gemmatimonadota bacterium
GACCCGATCGTCCCAGCTGATCTTCCCTTCGTCGACAAGGATCGCCAGCGCCGCCGCGGTGAACGCCTTCGTGTTCGACGCGATGGCGAACATTGTATGCTCGTCCACGCTCTCCCGCTTACCCAGCTCGCGCACACCGTAGCCCTTGGCGAAGACCAGCTCGCCGTCCTTGACTATCGCCACGGCGAAGCCCGGAACCTCGAATACGTCGCCCGACTGTGCGAAGTAGGCATCGAGAGCGGCGAGGTCGACGCTGCTCTGGGCGAGTGCATCGACCGCACCGGCCAACGCGAGGACCCCGGCCGCATAGCAGGTAAGAACAGCCCGAAACAAACTTCGGCGCGTAAGATCCGTAGCCGTGTGCAGTTTCCTCATCATCGTAACCTCACTCGGACGAAGATGATCCTGGAGTCCAGCAGAATCGCTCGAGCGCGATCCGCCCATTCTCGTCGAACACTATCCCTTCGTCTTCTAGCAGTTGGCGTTGCCACCGGTCACAACCCGGCTCGTGCCGTATACTGATCCGTCCCTGAGCGTTGACGACTCGATGCCAGGGCACCGAGTCGTCTTTCAGAACGTGAAGTGCGTAACCCACTTGTCGGGCATGACCGCCCAGGCCGGCCAGCTCCGCGACCTGGCCATACGTCGCGACTCGACCGCGCGGAATGCACTTCACGACTTCATAGATGCGCGGATAGGCGTCGGAACGACCTTTGCCCACCCGCAGCCCGGTCAGCCCCCGGATCGCCGCCATCTAACGCCCGGCGTACACGTCGATGATTCGCTCGATCGCACGCCGGCAGACACGACAGAACCCGACCTCGTCCCGGGTGAACATGATGCAGTCGATCGAGGACCGGTAGAGCCCCGTCGGCTCGTACATCGCCCCCTCGAAGGCACCTACGGCAGCCGAGTACTCCTGCGTGGAGAGCATCCGCGCCTCGATCTCGCGCTGCTCGTGGAAGAGCGCGTCGAATTCCGACTCCGGCGCCTGTCGTTCGACCAGTTGGGCTCGCCGGGCTCGGATCTCCTGAGAGTGCTCCTCGAAGACTTCCTTCTCCCACGGCGTCGGAATCGGAGTGCCCGGCTCCACCAGGTCGGCCCACTTCAACGCCGCCGGATCGTGCAGTGCCGTGACGTTCGCCTCCCACGGTTCCGGCTGTTCCACCGCACCCGTCTCGTAGGCCACATCCGAGGTGTAGTACTCGTCGGCCAGCCCGGCAAAGTGGTGCCCGAACTCGTGCACGAATATGTAGTCGGAGAAGTCTGAGTCGACCGCCGTCGCCATCTGGGTCTTGTAGATGCCGCCGCCGCCGTACTGCTTCTCGTTTACCAGGATCCCCATGAAGTCGTAGGGCGCCGCCGATAGAACGTCCCGCAGCGTGCGGTTGTCATGGGTCAACATGTAACGCTCCGAGTCGAAGATGCCGTACTGGGTCCCCACGAGGTTGCGGCGATATCGCTCGGAATGCGCCCGCGTGACGCCCGACTGCGCCGCCGGCAGGTCGATCGCCCGAACGTTGAAGTCGGACCTGCGGCTCTTGAACGGTTCCCACGAGAACAGCTCGTCGATAAGTCTTACCGCGTCGGCGTGGAACTTGTCCATCTCCTCTTCCGTGTAACCCTCGCCGAGTAGCACGATGTCGACCTTCTCCGAGGGCGGCCCATGCTCGAACAGTGTCCACACCTTTCCCAGCGGCGGCAGTTCGGCCGGGTTGACCGACCGTGATGCCGGGTCGATCTCGAACTCACCGATCGAGTGGAACGTCGTCAGGTCATCGCGCTTCTTGATGACTACCCTTACCACACCCTTCGGCCACGGAAAGCGCACGGACTCGTGGAACGTCCGGTGAGTCGTTCGCGCCTCGCCCGTCGTTTCCCACTCCCCGTAGATCGTCGCGAAGCCGCGAGAGAAGAGAAGGTCGCCGCTCTCGATATCGTAGATGTCGTAAAAGTACTTCCCGAAGTTCGTGTCATCGATGAGGTCGGTGCGCGAGCCCGCCCACTGGCCGTCCGAGACAACGCGCTCGAGACTCAGGACCTCGTGCGTCGCGTCACCCGTGTGG
>JBDHHM010000360.1:0-2066 GCA_039589355.1 Gemmatimonadota bacterium
GTCCGCGAGCTAATGGGCGATTCCGACCCGGCGGCCGCCAACCGCCTGATCGATGAGGCCGGGCTCGAAGGATTGCCGCTCGAGGCGACCGGCTGGCTGCTCGCGGTGCTGTCAGGCGAGCGTGAGTATTCTGGAGAGGTTGCCTCGATCCGCCGTCACCTGGACAACCGTGCCAGCGAGACGGCGGCTACCGCGCAGTTCACCAGCGGCTACGGCGACGGTGACTACTTGGTGCTCCACTCGAGTCGCAGGACGGACGCGGTGATCCTCGAGGCGCTGATCGTCGATCAACCGAGGAACGACCTCATCCCGAAGCTGGTCCGCGGGCTTCTCGGCCATCGCCGACGCGGTCGCTGGCTCAACACACAGGAGAATGTATTCGTGCTCCTGGCGCTGGACCGCTACTTCAACACGTTCGAGAGGGTGACGCCCGACTTCGCCGCGCGAATCTGGCTCGGCGAAGACTACGCCGGTGGCCACGAGTTCCGAGGCCGCACGACGGAGCGCCACCAGATCGACGTCCCGATGGCGTGGCTGGCGGAGCGGGCCGGAACACAGAACCTGATCGTAGGCAAGCAAGGGAGGGGGCGGCTCTATTACCGCGTCGGCTTACGATACGCGCCGGCAGACCTCATGCTCGATGCGGCGGAGCACGGCTTCAGCGTCGAGCGTGTCTACCAAGCGGTGGACGATCCGGAGGACGTTCGACGCGAGGAGGACGGCACCTGGGTGATCCAGGCCGGCGCCCGGGTAAAGGTACAATTAACGATGGCCGCGCCGGCGCGCCGCTATCACGTGGCGCTGGTGGACCCGCTGCCGGCGGGGCTCGAAGCCCTGAACCCGGAGCTGGCGGGCGCCGATACGTATGAGCCTCGCGCCGAGTCTGGGGAGGACGACTTGCTCCCGCCGGGCTTCCAGCCCATCCGCTGGTACTACTGGTATCGCTGGTACGAGCACGAGAACCTGCGGGACGAGCGTGTTGAGGTCTTCACCAGCCTGCTCTACGGCGGCGTGCGAACCTACTCGTACCTGGCGCGCGCCACGACGCCCGGGACCTTCATCGTGCCGCCACCCAAAGCCGAGGAGATGTACCACCCCGAGACTTTTGGACGCGGGGCGAGCGACCGGGTCGTCGTACGATAGCCGGCATAAGCGGGGCCGATCGCGTCTGTACCGCGAACCCTTCAGTCGCGCTCCGACGAGTATGCGACGGGCACTGTGCAAGTTGCGGTTCTGCGACAGCAGGAGTGACTTGAATGGCTGATAATCTTGTCGAGATTCTCGTGGCTCTCCTCGTCTTCGGGATCCCGGGCGCGGCGCTGGCTGTCCGCTTTGTGTTGCGGCCGATGCTGAGAGAGATAGCCGATGCGATCCGCACGACGCGAGGTGAGCTACTGCCGGACCTCGAGCGTCGCCTGCTGGAGCTCGAGGAGGGTCAGCGGCTCACAAATGAGAACCTCGAGCAGCTGGTCGAAGCCGAGCGTTTCCGTCAGCAGTTGGAATCGGGAGAGAAGACCCGTTAGCCGACTAAGGTAAGCGCGACCCGCGAGAAAGGACGGGAATGACGGAGAAGGCCGACGCGAGCGTCGGGAAGGTGACGGTGACCTGTCAGTTCTGCCTGACGCTCAACCGGGTGGACCTGAGCCGGGCCGAGCAACGGCCAAAGTGCGGTGAGTGCGGCAAGCCGATCCTCCTCGACCGCCCCGTGAAGGTCACCGATGACGACTTCCAGCAGGTAATCGCCGGCGCCGATGTGCCGGTGGTCGTCGACTTCTACGCCGACTGGTGTGGTCCCTGCAAGATCATGGCGCCGGTGCTCGACGAGTTTGCCCATGCCCACGGCGGCGAGGTGCTGGTGGCCAAGCTGGACACGGACCGCAGCCCCAGAACGGTGGAGCGGTTCGGCATCAGCGGCATTCCGACGCTCATCGTATTCAAGGGTGGCCAGGAAGCAGCGCGGCGTACGGGCGCCGTCCCCCGCGAAGAGCTCGAGGACCTGCTGGCCGGCGACTAGCGTCAGGAGCCGGGAAGTACGGGGGGACTCTCACCGGGTTCGAGCGCTTGGT
>JBDHHM010000361.1:0-2065 GCA_039589355.1 Gemmatimonadota bacterium
CCGGGATCCAGGCGCAGGCCGGCGACGCTGAACCCGGGTCGATCGGACCGCAGCCCCAGTACTACGAGTATGTCGGCTTCGGCCGCCGGGCTGTCTGCCTCCCGCGCCACGAACATTCCCTCGACCGGTTCGGGCGGCCCCGACTCGGTCACCTGCGCCCAGAACAGGTTCTTCGGCAGCTCGACATATAGGGACGGCTCGGGGGCCCGAAACGACCACTCACGGAGGTCGGGTGGTACCTCGATGAGGCTCCGTAGCACGGGTGCCTCGAAGGCGTAGAATGGACACCCGTCGCTCCAGAAATGGTAGCCGTGATAGAGGACTCGGACGTACTGATCGACAGCCGCCGGCTCCGCATTTTCGGGGAGCACCTGTTCGAGCAGCGCCGCCACGCGTTCCAGCAGTGTGAAGTGATCGTATCGCCACGTGCTCACGCCGCGACGCCCGCTCTCGTCGGCGAGCGCCGGGAAGTCCTGTTCGGGGTACCGCTCCTCTCCGAACGCGATTTCGTAGGGCGTGATACGGCCGACCGTCACTTATCGTTCGTCCCCTGCTTAGCCCCTCAGGTCACACGCTCCAGCTCTGCCTCGCCTTCCGGCACGCCCGACCGCTTCGCCAGCCAGTTGTTGCCTAGCCAGAACAGCAGCAGCACGATCAGCCACTGAGACAGCACGGTGCCAATGCTGAACGAGCTGAACGGATCGAACGCGGCCCGCCAGCCCTCTCCCCGCGCCTGGAGGAACCACCAGACGATGAGCACGACCGACTCGACCAGGCAGAGCACCATCGTCACTTCCCACCAGCGACCGATTTTCATGTCCGCTCCCGCCTGGTTGACCAGTTCGAGCCGGAACCTGCGGACGCCGTACTTCAAGACCGCGAACGCGAAGAAGAAGCCGGAGAGCATGAGCCCGATGCCCCAGACGTTGTCCTGATTCGCGAAGAAGCCCATCGACAGAGCGCTCGGCACCCCGGCCAGGAAGCCGACGACGCCGACGAACCATATGGCGCGGTTGCGCGGCAGCCCCGTGTCCCTGAGGACGCGGGTGGCCAGCTCGATCATCGAGATCAAGCTCGTCCAGGCGGCGAAGACGAGGGCGAGGAAGAACAGCGCCATGAAGAAGCGGCCGCCGGGCATCATCGAGAAGAGCTGCGGCACCCAGATGAACGTCAGTCCTTCGTTGCCCGCCCCGACGATCTCGTTCGCCACCTCAGGCCCGGCCAACGCGAAGGCCGTACAGAGGACCATGATCCCGGCCAACAATGACATCGAGTTGTTGCCGAAGCCCAGCGTGAAAGCGTTCAGCGTCGTGTCTTCACGGCGGCGCAGGTAGACCGCGTACGTCAGGATGAGGCCCCAACCCGCCCCGGTGTCCCAGGCGTTTTGGGTCAACGCGGCCAGCCAGACGCGATAGTCGGCCAGCTGAGCCCAGTCGGGAGTGAACATGAACTCGAGGCCACGCACAGCACCGGGCAGCGTGATGGCGCGTATGGCGAGCACGATCACCAGCACGACCAGGCTGGGGATCAGAACCCGTGCCACCTGTTCGATCCCGCGCACGCCACGAGCGACCACGATGACACCCAGTGTCATGGCAACCGCATGGGTCAGCAGCGCGCTCGGCGAGGCGGCGAAGCTCTCCCAGAACGCCTCCGGCGTCGCACCGGGTATCGCTCCCGTTAGCGCAGCCACGAAGTGCCGGATGCACCAGCCCATGACGACGGAGTAGTAGAACATGATCGCCGTCGCACACCACCCGACCCAGGTCCCCATCCAGGCGAACTTGCGGCCGATCAGCTTTCCGAACGCGCCAACCGTTCCCGAGCGCGTCGCCTTGCCAAGGGCGAACTCGACCAGGATCAAGGGAACCGACCAGACGAGCAGGAAGATCACCCAGGCGAAGAGGAAGCTACCGCCACCATTCGTCGCGACGATCCGTGGGAAACGCCAGATGTTGCCGGTGCCCACGGCCATCCCGAGCATGGCCAGCATCATCCCCCAGCGGGACGCGAAGACTTCAGATCGGGAAGCCAAGGCCTGATAACCTCACGCGGTTTCGGCGGC
>JBDHHM010000362.1:0-3078 GCA_039589355.1 Gemmatimonadota bacterium
CTGCGTCGGGCCTTCCTCCCACTTCAGGAACAGAACGGTGAGGCCGGCGCGCACGGCCTCGGTGACGAAGGGCTGGGGGAAATCGAGCGGATCTGCTGCGACCGGTCTCTCCCCAGCCAACTGCGCGGATACCGGGGCCGCCAGGGCGAGTGCGGCGATCGCCGACGTGAGGGTGGTCGGGGCATTCATAGGGGCCTCGATTCGGCTGAGGGGAAGTCCCTCCATGTAGTTGTAGAATGATTCTTCGCGCCCAGGGGTTCCTGGCGCGCCGGATGGTCCAGCTCGATTATTGGAGACCTACCAGAGGCCCTCGAGGGGCAATGCGACGTGCTCGCCGTTCAGCGAGTCGCCGCCTTGGAGCTGAGATTCGCTACCGTCGGCGCGGTACACCCGGGCGATTTGCTTCTCGGGATCGACGACCCAGACGAGCCCGACACCGGCGTTCAGCCACTCGCCGACCTTGGCGAGCACCGCGCCGGGGCGGTCGTCGGCGCCGAGGACCTCTACCACCAGGTCGGGCGCGTAGGCGGGATAACCCTTGGGCTCTTCCTCCGGGAGGCGTTCTTTGACGATGAACGCTACGTCCGGGGCCCGCACCGTATCTGGGTCGGACTCGAGCTTGAACCCCGTTTCGGCCGCATACACGCAACCCAAGTCACGCTCATCGACGTGGTTCGCCAGGTGGCGGGCAGCCCGCATGGCCACTCGGCCGTGCCTGCCGCCCGCCGGCTCGCGCACGACCAACCTGCCCCGGATAAGCTCCGACCGCTTGTGCGGCGGTTGGTCCCGGAGTAGCTCCTCGGCTGTCATCAGCTTGGTGCCGCTCATACGGCGAGTATAAGGCGTAATGGCTTCCATGGCGAGCGAATCTAATCGAGGGACGTCAACGGATCGTCAACGCCCGGCGGGTAGCGGGTTCAGCCTACGAGCAGGTTCGGTAACGTCGCGATCGAGTCGACCACCAGGTCCGGCCTCACCTCAGATGATTCCAGCTCCTCAGCGCGGAACTTACCGGTCCGCACCATGATCCCCTGGATCCCGATGGCCTGGGCGCCGGCGATGTCGGCCTGCAGGTCGTCGCCCACCATCGCCACGTCGGAGAGCGCGAGCCCCATCGAGCGGGCCGCCGCCTCGAACATGGGTCGGCTGGGCTTGCCCACGAGCGTCGCCTCGCGCCCCGTCGCGTACTCGAAGGCGGCGACGAACGCACCCACGTCCAGCACGAGCTCGCCGGGGGGCACCTTCCAGTAGCGGTTGCGGTGGAGTGCGACGAACTCGACGCCGTCGAGCAGCCAGCGGAAGACGCGGTTCATCGTATCGAAGCCCCACGCCTCACCGAGGTCGCCGATCACGACGGCCTCCGGATCGACATCTGTGATCTCGAACTCGGCGAACTCTTCGAACGAGACTACGGGCAGGCAGACGGCGACGCGCCTGATCCCCTTCTCTCTCAGCCAGGAGACCGCGGCGTGGGGCGGAGTGAATATATCGTCGGCGGTAGCGGGTACGGCGAAGTGCTCGAGCCAGACGGCGATGGTGGAGCGCGGCACCCGGGTCGTGTTGGTGACGAAGCGGACGGGCACGCCGCCGGCGCGTAGCGCTATGATGGCGGCGTGGGCGCCGGGAATCAGTCCTTCATCATCGAATACGGTGCCGTCGACGTCGACTAACAGCCCGGAAGGTCGCCTCTCCATCGCTAACCCGCCTTCGCTACGATCGCTGTATGGACACGACCGAAGCGATCGGTCGCCTCGACCCGGATCTCGCGGGCGTCGCGCGATGCGGGCGCGTAGAACAGGTGACCGGAGCGCACGGGCTCGACCCACTCTCGTCGTACGGGCAGGTCGGGCCCCGTGTGCAGCTTCACAGACAGCGGGTCGAGCCCTATTCGACGCGCCATCTCCCCCACCCGATCGCCGTCCTCGTACCAGACGACGCTCCACTGGGGATCCCAGTCCCACACGTTGGCGACGATCTCGTCCGGCGCCTTAGGGTCGGCGCCGTGCGCGTATGCCCGGATCTGGTGCTCGACCCCGTGGCCGGTCGACTTGTAGCGCCAGCTCACCTGCGAGCCGTCGATCTCGTAGACGGCGTAGCCCTTCGGGGCGCCGTCGGGACAGATCGGCCCGCTCCACCACGAGCCGCAGACCGCGCCGCACACGTGCTCGTGGACGCCGCCCTCGAAGACGTGCTCGCACTCGTGCGTGTGGCCGACGAGCGCGTGCGCCTCGTACGGCTCGAGCAGACGGTAGCCGACGAGCGCGTGCGCCTCGTACGGCTCGAGCAGACGGTAAAGCGCCTCGCGGTTCATTATCGCCAGCGACGGGCTCGGCTTCGCGAGATCGTTGCGCAGGTGCTGGCTGCCCAGGACGGGCATGTGCATGGCGACGATCACGGTGCGCCCCTCCTCGACACGCGCCAGATCGTTCGCCAGCCAGGTCAGCTGGTCGTGATCCAGATAGCCGATGTAGTCGGAGCCGTGCCAGAACACGTCGTCCAGGACCACGTAGTGGACGGCGCCGCGGTCGAACGAGTAGTAGCGCGGTCCGAAGTGGCGCGAGAACGTCGCCGTCGCGTCCTCGTCGGTGCGTGCCTCGAAGTCCATGTCGTGATTGCCCACCACCTGGAAGAAGGGGATGCCCATCTCCGAGACGGCACGTTCGTAGCCGGGGAAGTGCTCGAGGTTGTTGTACATAATGTCACCGCAGCCGACACCGAAGACCCCGACGTCGCCCAGCCCGGCGACCAGCTCCTCCACATCGGGCACCGTCTCCTGCCGCAACCACTCCACCTCCTGCTCGTTCTGGGTCTGAGGGTCGGCGAGCATCAGGAACGCGTGTCGATCATCGGAACCACGCAGGCGCTCCAACTCGAAGACCACTTCCATTTCGTCGTCAGAGTCGGGGCGGATCGGCCAGTAGCAGCGGGCCGTGCCCGTCGGGCTCACCGGGATCGCGTAGCCGGCCGGCACGCTCATCTGCAGGAACGGCCGGTCGGCGGTGGTCACCAGCTCGAAGGTGCCGTCGCGCGCCGTGCCCACGACGTCCAGGCCGTCGCTCACCGCGACGCCGCCGATCC
>JBDHHM010000363.1:0-2049 GCA_039589355.1 Gemmatimonadota bacterium
TGGAACGTGGCCCATCACAACCGACGGGTTGGACTTCAGCGTCCCCAACATCTTGCTGACGGCGCTCAACAACACTCCCGGAGACGCAACCAACCCACTCAACGGCACCGTCTTCTACTATGCCGTCTATGTGGGGATGTTGACCGACGGGCAGATCTCTTCTGACGCCACGGCGCTGCTCGCCAACGACGACAACCTCACGCCCGGCGTGACGGTGACCCCGGACGGCGCCACGGTCCTGCGCCTGGCCGGCACCGACTATAGCCAGGACTTCACGGTCACCAACAACCTCGCGGCGCTGGACGACTTCGATCTCCTAGGGAGCGTGGGGCCGGCCTCCTCGTTCCTGACGATCGACTCGATCACCGGCACGAATGTCAGCCAGGGGGCGGTGCCCGACAGCGCGCGCCTCACCGGCCTCGGGGCGAGTCAGGCCACCACCGTGAGCGTGTGGTACACGGTGGCCAGCTCGACCGACGGCCGGGTGGACACCCTGTACCTCCAAGCGCGCTCTGTCACGGACACCTCTGCGCAGGATGACGGCTACGCCGAAGTGGAGTTCGACGACGGCAGCGGCTTGATCGGGTACTGGAATTTCAACGAGGGCAGCGGCCAGGTGGCAGCCGACGCCTCGCCCAGTAACAACGACGGTACCCTCGGACCTACTGCAAGCGTGGAAAGTGGTGACCCGACCTGGGCCTGCAGCGGCACCGCCCTGGACTTCGACGGCTCCGATGATGAGGTCAAGCTCTCCAGCGTAGCCATTGCCGACAGGGCCGCCTGGTCGATTACTGCCTGGATCAAGATGGGTCCCGATTCGGCCGACAAACGAACCATTTACGGTGAGGGCGATACCACGCAGAGAGAGTATCTCTACCTGGACGTAGCTGAGTCCGGCTCTTACGTCACCTTCTATTCTGAGGAATTCCCCGGAAGCGTTAACACGGAGCTCAATGGCACAACGAACGTAGAAGACAATGCGTGGCACCTGGTCACCGTGGTGCAGCGCTCGAAGACCGACCGGGAGCTATATGTCGATGCTAATTCTGAAGACACCAATTCCCAAGACGCCGGAACTCTCTCCTTCAATACAGCCTCCATCGGCTACCTGAGATCCGACGGCTGGGTTGCGGATCCGTTCCTGGGAACGATCGATGACGTCCGCATCTTTGATTACGCCCTGACCCCGGCCGAGATCGCCACTCTTTACGCCTACCCTCCCAGCGCTTGCGGAGCCGCTGGCGGCAGCGACGTAGTGATGATGGTAGTTGCCGACGCCGCCACCCGCGACCCGGTGGATGACAGCCTCGCGGCCTATCTGCAGGCCCAGGGACTGACGGTCGTCTTCGCCGACGACGACGATACCCGGGCCGTCTATGACTCCATCGTCGCCGCCGATGGCGTCGACGTGATCTACGTCTCGCCGACTTCCGGCTCGGCCGCTATCGGCAACAAGCTGTACGACATCGGCACCGGCCTCGTGATGTCCAATCGCGGCAGTTGGGACAACTTCGAGCTGAGTGCCAACGACTCCGAGGACAGCGGGACTACCACAGAGATCGTCGACAATACGCACTTCATCACCCAGCCGTTCTCTACCGGCCTGTTGACCATCAACTCGGTCTCGGACTTCCGAGGTTGGGGGTCGGGCGGTTTCGGCAGCGGCGCCCAGCTGCTCGCGCAGTATCCCAGCGATAACACCCGAGCGATGATCCTCGTCTACGAGGCGGGTGCCCTGCTGCAAGATGGAACGCCGGCCGCCGCGCGACGCGTCGGCATGTACGTCGAGACGGAAACCTGGAGTAGCTACACCGCCGACACGAAGACGCTGATCTACCGGTCGATCATCTGGGGCGGCGCCCTTTCCGGCAGCGGTAGCAGCAACGCCGTGACCTCGGCGGTGGCCGAGATCGCGCCCAACGATGTGATCACCAGCTCCACCGCCAATGCCTTCATCTATGACATCGCCGTCACCATCGGCGGTACAGACACCGGTGTCGATAGCATCGAGATCACCGTCCCCGCCACGTTCGGCGATCCCACCGTCGA
>JBDHHM010000364.1:0-2048 GCA_039589355.1 Gemmatimonadota bacterium
GTACTGTGGCGGCCGGCTGGGCTCAGCTTTCCGCCGGTCCGACCGGCTGCGCGTGCGTGATCTCGGCGACAGCGGCCTCAGGGGTCTTTACGATCAAGAAGTAGGCGAACAGCAGGCTGGGCCAGCCGTGGAAAGCCAGCCGGAGCATCGAAGTGTTGACGTGCCAAGCAAGATCGTACGGCGTCACCACGTATACAAAAAGGTAGGCCGCCAGGACCAGGCCCAGCGTGACCAGCATTGTGCCCATACACTCTCGCTCAACCCCCCTCTCTCCCCAGCCCACCGCCAGCAGGTAGAGCACCAGCACCAGAGGCGCTGCCGCCAGCCAGCCGCTGAGTACCATGAAGCGCTCGCCGAACGACTTCAGCACGTACCAGAGCCTCCAGGGCGTGGTCAGCCTGTCGATGATGTCGGCGGGCTGCAGTGAAGCCAGTAGATCGTTTCGGGGCGCGACCCCCCACTTGAATGCGATGATCAGAAGCAGTATCGGCGCCAGCCCGACGAGCATGATGGCCTGGCGGCGAAGAGCCTGCCTCCAGCCTCGCACGTGGGTGACCATCAGTAGTTGGGCGATGAACAGGGCAAGCACGAAGAGCAGACCTTCGTTTTTCGTCCAGGCGGCGAGGCCCGAGGTCAGCCCCGCGAGCGCCACGAAAATGGCGCCGCCTTCCTTCACCGTATCGGCGAGCGCCAGTGCAACGAACGTCGCCAGCATGAAGAAGGCTATTGGAATGTCGGCGTACTGATTCGCCCCTTGGAAGACCAGCGTGTGACTGCAGAGAATCACGATCCCGGCCAGTAGGCCCTGGCCACGACTGCGCAACGACGCGAGCGCTCCCAGAAGCAGGAGTGCCGTCGCGACGGTAAAGAGCAGGCCCACCAGCATCGGCGCGGCCTGCGGTTCGGAGCCGATGAAACTCCACGCACGTGCAATGGCGCCGGGCACGAGTAGCGGATAGTCGGCGTGCGTCCAGGTTCCCAGCAGATCCGAGAAGGCATCCTTCCAATGGCCTCCGCCGCGGAACAGGAAACGGGCGCGCAGGTTCCAGATGCTCGGGGCGTCCCAGCCACCGTGTGGGTAGGTCGCCGATCGGTAGCCGAACGCGAAGACCGCCACGACGAGCGAGACGGCGAAGCCCGGGGCCAGCAGCCAGGAGACGAACGGTGTCCGGGTTGCCCGGCCGCCGGACCTGCGGGTGACGGTGTTCGCTCCGGTTCGGATCCGGCGGAGCACGCAGGCAATCAGGACCGCCAGGACCGCGATCTCAGCCGCGAAGTACGCTTTCGACGGACCGAAGCCGACCAGCCCGATGAAGAAACCCGCGGAAGACAGACCCAGCCCCAGCCCGACGCCCAGCGCCAGGATCAGAAGCAGGTCTGCCCTCGGCACTCGCTCCTGCGGCCAGAACGTAAATAGAAGGAGGCAGCCGCCGATGATGGGAACCACCAACGCCAGCGGTAGCGCGAACGTCATCGCTCGGCACCTACAAGCAATACTACTCCACTATCCAGGTCGCGCAGTACTACGAGCCCCGCGGGATACGTCCTCGCGCCCGTGGAATCGGCCGCCGAGTCGACGCTATAGTTTCCCACCACGATCGGAAGGTCGGTGGTCCTGAGGATGATGACTGGCGCCAGCGCGTACTGGGTAAGAAAGTAGTCCTGCAGGGCCTCGACGCTGGTGAAGGAGTTGCCGGCCAAGCCGTCGCTGGCGTAGCCGACGAAGCCGCGCGGCGGCAGGTGCTCCCTCAGCGGCCGGAGCCGCTCATCCTGATCGCTCACTCGCGCGGGGCCGGTGCTCGGAGAGGAGATGCGCGACTCGCCGTACATCTCGACGGCGAGGTAGAGCGTCTCCGCACCGCTGGCGAGCGCCAGGAAGACGGTAGCTGCCAGCGCGACTCGGGCCAGCAGAGGCCGGTGGGTCCGCATACCCGGCAAGATACCGGCCAGGCGTCGATTCAGCCACGAAAGTGTCATTGTGGAACCCGGCGCCGCAGGGCGGGCGTTGACTCGGGGAGGGCCAGACTGCATGCTGATTCAGGCGTGGA
>JBDHHM010000365.1:0-2396 GCA_039589355.1 Gemmatimonadota bacterium
ACGCGCTCCTGGTCCTCCGTCTCATCGTAGATGAAGGCCGACTCCATCTCGCGCTGCCAGCGGGTGTCGGAGCTGAAGGCGTGAGCCTCAGCGATACGGCGCGCGGCGTAGAGTTCCAGGAGTTCGGCGGCCATAGTCTGGATCGCGTCGCGAGCCCGCTTCTTGAGTCTTTGCCAACTCCTGCTACCAAGACGATGAAGCTTCGGGGCCGCCGCGCCGTCATCCCCGTCATCGGAGATCCACCGTTCGACCAACTCGGCTCGGTAGTGGGGCACGCGCAGGATGTCGCCGCCCGCGTACTCGACGACCAGCGTCTCCAGTTCTTCACCGCCGATCTTCACTCGCTCGAGCCCGCGGTAGCGCCCGATCCCGTGGTCGAGGTGCACGACATAGTCGCCGGGTGACAGGGCGGAGAGCGTGTCGAGTGCGGCGCGGCTGGCGGCCTGCGGTCGCCGGCGCGAGCGGCGCTGCCTCCGGAAGATCTCGTGGTCGGTGAACAACCACAGCGGCGGCTCGGCACTCGCGATTACGAAGCCGGCTGCCGGCGGCCCGAGGCCGAGGGTGATCTTGCGAAGCGTCGACGCACCCGCCGTGTCCTCGAGGATCTCCTCCAGCCGCTCGAGCTGCCCCTCGTTGTCGCAGAGGATCAGCACTCGGGCGTCCGCCTCCAGGGCTTCTCGCAAAGAGGCGACCAGGCGATCGATGTGACGATCGATGACCGGCGCTGCGTGGATCCCGAAGTCGAGGTCGGCTCCGTCCGGCGATTCTACGACTCGCAGCTGTCCGAAGCGGCGGAACCGCGAGCGCACGGACTCCGGCGGATCCTGATGGCGCTCGGGCCTCTCGCTGCGGCGCCGCAACTCGTCCCAGCTCTTCTGCCGTTCGCCCTCCTCTGCTTCCGTGTCGAGCCGCAGGATCGAGGTCGACTCGGGAAGTAGCTCCAGCAGACTGCCGGTGGTTGCGGCGACGCCCTCGTCGTCCAGTTGGGCGTCGTCACGGACCGGGAACCTGACGGGCAGCAGCCGGACCGATGCGAGGTTCGTGATCGACCGCTGGTCGAGGATATCGAAAGAGCGTATCGACTCTATCGCGTCGCCCCAGAACTCGAGCCGGATGGGATCGAGAGTCGTGATCGGGTAGACGTCGATGATACCGCCACGGACCGAGTACTCGCCCACGGCTTCCACCATGGGGACCTTTCGGTATCCGGCTTTCTCGAGGTCCCTAATCAGCGAGTCGCGATCGATCTCCTGTTCTTCCTGCAGCTGAAGCTCGAGATCGCTCCAGCTTGCGGGGACGACGAACCGTTCGGCGAGCGCCCTGGCGGTCGTCACCATTATGCGGGCACGGCCCGTGATAACGGCCTGCAGTGAGTCCACTCGCCGGGCGGAGATCTCGATGTGGGGGTCGCTGAGATCGGGGTGAACCGACTCGCGCTGCGGGAATACACGGGCCAGGCCTGGAGTCAGAGCCTCGAGATCTGTCTCGATCTCCTCCGCGACCGACGCCGTGGGCGCCACCAGGAGAACCCCGCGCGCCGCGCCCGACTCGATCAGGGCCGCGGCGAGGACCGCGGGTGCGGAACCGCCGAGCCCGGCTAGGGCCCGCTCCTCGCCCGGGGCCGGCATCCGGTCGGTCAGCCGGTCAAATTCCGGCGTGCTGCGGAGGCTATCTATGATCACGAATGCCTAAGCTGCCTTCGGAGTTCACCAGTTCACCCGTCAGCCGACCCGACCCGACCCGCCTCGGCGCGGCGCGGCGACCGGCGGCCGCCAGAGCCGCCTCGATAATAGAAATGAGTATGAGGAGCACAACAAGGGGCCGCCAGGCGAGTTTGCCGCGGCGCGCCTTGTAGATGCTGTCTCTCCAGTCGGCCACGTCCATTCCTCTAATCCACGACCAGTTCGCAGCGGGCAGGAGCGCCTCCAGCTGTTCTTCGCGCCCGGCGGCCAGGTCCGCTTCTCGGAGTGGCGCGTTGACCGAGAGCGCCAGGACGGTACGCTCTCCGTCGAAGACCGCGTAATTCCCCGGCCCTGTGGCGCTGAAGGGAGCCGTCGGGGAGCTGGACCGTTCGGGCGCGATCGGGTAGCCGAAGGGTAGCGCCGCCTTCGAGAACCGTTGCTTCGGCGGCCGCCCGTCGCGCCCAGTTGCCTATCAGAACGTCCAGGAACGGGACCATCGCCGCGCTCACCGGGAGGTCCGAGGCCTCCGGCGTCATCGGCGAACCGAGGAGCAGATAGCCGACACCGTCGCTCGTCGTGCCGCTGACCAGCCAGGGCGAGCCGTCGCTGAGCCTGAGCAGCACGGTGTCACGTGCCGCCGCACGGAGCATCAGGCGGTAGGCCTGCCGTACCGCCACACCGGTTACACCCTCCACCGGTGCTCCGGCGCCGATC
>JBDHHM010000366.1:0-2030 GCA_039589355.1 Gemmatimonadota bacterium
ATGCAGTCGAAGGTGGTTGCGGTGCCCAGGTCGACGGCGATGATGTCGACCCCGTAGAGCTCGCTGGCAGCCAAGGTGTTGAGCATGCGATCGGCCCCGACCGTGTGGGGCTCGTCCACATCAAGGCGGACCGGGAGCGGTCCGCCGTTCTCCGCCAGCACGGCGGGGTCATTGATGAGCCGAGGCTCGCTGCCAAAGGCCCGCCGGAAGGCTCTGGTGATAATCGGGTCCAGGGCCGGCACAACCGAGCCGATGACGCCGCGTAGATTGGCCTCGACTCCCTGCTCCGCCAGCAGGTGCTTGAGCAGGTGGGCCAGCTCGTCGGGCGTCTTGCGATAGTCGGTTGAGATACGCCAGTGGCGGACCAGCTGGCGCCCGCGGAAGAGCCCCAGCACGGTCTCTGTGTTGCCCACGTCAACGGTTAGAAGTAGCTCGCTCATATCAGAAGTCCGGCGTGGGAAGCTCCTCAACCAGCACGTGCCCGGCGGTTACTCGCTGGAGAGCGCCCCCATCGGGTCGGAAGAGTAGAGCGCCATCGGGCGCGATCCCCACCGCCGTGCCCAGCGAAGGTGTGGAACCATCCAAGTCGAAGGAGCAGCGCCGGTCCCTCAGCCAGTCGTAGTCGTCGAACCGACGCAGGAACTCGCGATCGAGGATCTCCGGCGGGTTCAGGCAGGAGGTCTCGACCTCGTCGATGATCCGATCGGCAAGCTCGAGGCGTGATACAGTCCGGCCGGTAGCCATATCGAGCGATATCGCCACACGCCGCAGGGCGGCTGGGAAGTCCGCCGCTTTCTGGTGCACGTTCACGCCGATCCCCAGCACCACATACTTGGGCCGCGTACCGGACCACGACGCCTCGGCGATGATGCCGCCGGCCTTGCGGTCCGCGACGATCAGGTCGTTCGGCCACTTGACCCCCACCGCGGCACCGCCCACCAGCGCCTGGGCAGCGCGGGCGGCTCCCAAACCGGCCAGCAAGGGGAGCAGAAGCGGGTTCGGCAACTCCTTGGGCCGGAGCACGAGAGACAGATAGAGCCCGGCGCCCTTGGGGGAATGCCAGCGCCGCGTCGAGACGCCGCGGCCGCCCGTCTGTTCGTCCGCCAGAACGATCGTCCCGGCCGCTGCCTGCTCATCCGCCAGCTTCACGGCCAACGTGCTCGTGCTGTCGACGCTGGAGTAGATGTGAACGTGCGGCCGGTCCCAGCGCTCTCTGAGCACGGCGAGCTTCTGCCCTTCCCAGCTCGATGCCTCGCCGGTCATGGCTCTAACTTCCGGAGACTGAGCGAGAGGTCTAGGGCGGGCGCCGAGTGTGTCAGGGCACCAACCGAGATGTAGTCGACCCCGGTCTCCGCGAGCTCGCGCACGTTAGCCAGCGTCACACCGCCCGACGCCTCGATCTCAGGCCGGGGATCGCGGCCGGCGATGAGCCGCACCGCCTCCCTCACCTGCTCGACAGGCATGTTGTCCAGCATTATCCGGTCGACCCCGGCAGCCAACGCAGCACTCACCTCCTGCAGGTTCGTCGTCTCAACCTCGACCTCGAGGCCCCTCGTGTTCGACTCTCTGGCCCGCTCCACGGCATGTCCGATGCCGCCGCTGCAGGCCAGGTGGTTCTCCTTGATGAGCACCATGGCATCGAGGCCGCGACGGTGATTCACCGCCCCACCCGCCCGCGTCGCCGCACGCTCGAGCTCGCGCCACAGCGGGGTCGTTTTTCGGGTATCGGTGATGCGCGCCCCCGTCCCCTCCACTGCAGTGACGTAGCGGCGCGTCAACGTCGCAATACCGGAAAGGTGCCCGAGAAGGTTGAGCGCCGTCCGCTCGCCGGTGAGGATGGCGCGCGCCCTCCCCATCACTTGGGCGACAGGCATACCGACGGCCACCTCGTCGCCGTCGCCGACCAGCGGCTGCACCTCGGCTCCCCCCAGTTGCCGGTAGACTTCGCAGGCGGCGGCGAGCCCGGCGACCACGCCCTCCGCCTTGGCGACTATCTCGGCTTCGGCTCTAGCGTCCGCTTCGACGCACCA